>CAKZQF010000164.1 GCA_937139475.1 uncultured Gammaproteobacteria bacterium
TAGATGACATAGTTTGGCCCAAGTTATCCTAGCGATGTCGCTACAATTGCATCATCTACATGATTAAGGTGTGGTTTAGCAAGAGGGTAAGGGTAGTTAGTCACCAATAGAAACGCCTTTATTAATGTGTTTTTTATTTTCAAAAATGACTACCGCATCTTTTAATTGTCCCGCCGTCGAGTTTTTGGCGTGTGGATCATTGCTTGGTGTTCTTGCTGATATAATCTTTTCAATCATTAGATCCATTCGAAAGACACCAGCAATAATGTCTAGGTATTGATCACCCGTTACATCTTTTAGTTCCAGTGAAACGATACTCCGAGGTTTATTGGTAATATTGTGGCGGGTAAATTGCTGCTTACCGTTATTTTCAAACCAAATTAAGCTATGGCGTGAAGGGTCTTCCCAGTAGTTATGCCAACTACTTGCAACCACATCGATATCTCCGTCGTTATCCAAGTCGCCTGCCACGGCTTTTGATGCGCCATAAAAACGACCAATGTCATGGTAAGTAAATTTTAAGTTTCCCTTGTTCTCAGACCATTGCACGCCATGATAAGGTTTCGGATCCATTTGAAGATCATTTGCATCGCCATTAGTAAAAAGTAAATCCAGGTCATTATCGTTATCCATGTCCACTAACTCCATACTTGTCGAACCAAACATTGGATGAGGAGCTTGACCTAATCGAGTGGCTTGAAATTGTCCGTTCCCTTTATTTATCATTGCTATAATGATTTCGTGCTCTTGTGCAATTAAGCTAATAAGGTCCATTTTACCGTCGTTGTTTATATCTGCGGGTGTCGCATTCAATGCGCCGCTTAGTTTTAAAATTGTATGTCGTTTATGTGTGCCGTTCCCTTTATTTTCTAACCATGCTAGCTCGCCAATAAATCCACCGCCAAAAATAGAGACTGCGATATCTAGATCTTTGTCGCCGTCCAAGTCTACTGCTCGGGCATCGGTAATTCGACCAACATTATTAAGTAAAACTGTTGGTTTGAATTTCCCCGGCGCTAACTGAGTGAGTAGTATCACTTCTCCTACAAGCTTCTCTGACGGGGGAAAGTCACCTAAAACGGCCACAATAATATCTTTGTCTCCATCTCGGTCATAGTCAATAATCTCAGTATTTACTGGTACGTTTACCCGCGCCAATATTGTCTCATGCCAGGTGCCTTGGATATGGCTTAAAAGGATGATTTGATTTTGTTCAGCATCACTGACCAACAGTTCGTTGACCGATTTCAAGTTGATATCTATCGCTTTTGCATTTACAACCAGTGGTAAAGCGGATTGCTTTGCAACATCAAGTTTTTCAAATGCTCTACTGGCAGGAACAAGCGGTTGATAAGGTAGCATCGGTAAGTGCTGAGGACTATTTCTCACATAATAGTTTGAAATGATTGTGCCTATCTCTTCTGAGATAAACTCCCTTCCCATGCGCTTTTCTGAAAGATTCGCCATCGCCCTTACTGCTCTTGGCCAGAATTTTTTAGGCATTAAATAAGCAGGTGGCACTTTGTGGCAGACACCACAGTACTGAGTTACAATTTCCGCGTCATTAACACCTTCACTCTGCGTTTTCGACTCTTCCTGCGCATAGGAGTTGGCCGAAATTATGCTAGCGCAAAAGAGCAGTTGCACCATCACCTTTTTTGAGAGCAGATTGCTATTTAGAATAGTCATCCTATACCTCTGTTGTCATAACGAATAATGTAAGCCAAAACCCAAGGGAAATAGGGGAGGTGAGTTTTGTTCTACTGTTTTGGGCCAATCAAAAGATAACTTACCTTGAAAGTCAAAGTCTCCAAATAGCACATCGCTAATACCTTGCCCTTGTGTACCGGGTAACCAACCTACGACAAAAGCGCTAGATTCATTAAGTTCAGCATTAATAACCAACGTTCTGCCCGAGATTAAAACTACTACTACGGGGATTTTGAGAGCAGTGAGCTTTTTTATCTTTGAGTAACCCTCAGGGTGCAAGTTTTTCAGTTCAGTGGAGCAACCATAATGTTCAGATACATTGATTTGACCGTTTATTTGCGAGCCAGCCTTAATGATAAGGTTATCATCATCTCTTATATCGCCAAAACCCTCAGCGTAGGGGGTTTCACCAATAATGACAACCGCAAGGTCATGGTCTTTGGCATTGACGGTATCTAGTTGCTCTTTCAAGATGGCGTTTGGCGCGAGCTTTTTAATTCCGTGCCATACCGATGTCGCTTGTGGAAAGTGAATATTGCCTGAAACACCTTGCCAATCTATTGTAAAACCGCCACATTGATGTCCAACGTTGTTGGCATTATTACCTGTTACTAAGATACGTGCGTGTTTGTTAATCGGTAATAGGTTATCGCTATTTTTAAGTAAGACTAAGGATTTTCTAACGGCATCTCGTGCGATTTCCCTATGCTTCAATGATCCAAAACTTCTGTCATTTGCCCACTTGCGTTTACTTGGCGCTGGTGCCTCAAATAGCCCCGCCGCTAATTTAACTGAAAGAATTCTACGAACAGCGTCATTGATCCTAGAAACTGATACGGTTCCGAATTCCACATGGCTATGTAAATGCTGAATAAACAGCGGCCAGTTTTCAGTAAGCATGAACATATCAATACCCGAATTTACGCCTTGCGCAATCGATAAGTAAAAATCGTCAGATAGATAATCGATGCCATTCATATCGGATACGACAAACCCTGAAAATTGTAGTTGTTTTTTTAATACCTCAGTGAGCAAAAAATGATGGCCGTGGCATTTGTTACCATTCCAGCTGTTAAAAGAAGCCATTACCGTCATTGCCCCTGACCTTATAGCGCTAACGTATGGAGCTATATGTATATTGTTTAATTCTTGCCATGAAATTTTAGCATCTCCTTGGTCAATACCATGAGATGTTGCACCATCGCCCACCCAATGTTTTGTACAGGCGATAACACCTTCTGCCTGCAGTTTATTTTGCAGGCCATTTATAATATTCGCTGCATATTTTCTTGTGATATCAGGAGATTGGGAGAAACTTTCATAAAACCGCCCCCAATGATTATTTTTGGCGACCGCCAGATTGGGGGCAAAGACCCAATCAAGTCCGCTGGCTAATACTTCTTTGCGGGTAACGTTTGCGATTTCCTTAATTAATGCTGGGTCATCCGCAGCGCCTAGACCAATGTTGTGGGGAAATATGGTCGCGCCAATAAGGTTGTTATGACCGTGAACCGCATCAACCCCAAGGAGTATTGGTATACTTTGGTGGTTTGTACCCGTTGTTGTTTGAAAATAGCTGTCTGCCATTTCAAGCCAATCTTGCAGCTCATTGTTACCTGGAACTGAGCCAGCGCCACACATTACGGAACCTAAATGAAATTCTTTGGCTTGTGTCGGGGTGCAACTTAATCGCTCCGCTTGTGTCATTTGACCTATTTTTTGAGCTAAGGTCATCTGTGACATAAGTTGGTGAACTTTTGCTTTTACTGTCGGCTTATTAAGTATCGAATGCATGTTATTATCGTATCCAGTAAATTCATCAATTGATGACGCGAAATTCTGCTGTTAGCGTGGCGCTTGAATCACCACCAATCCAAACATGGAATAATCCAGCCTCCGCTTTACACTCCATTTTTCTATTGTGAAATGCGAGTTCATCTGTATGTAGTTCAAACATGACAACCTGGCTTTTCCCTGGCGCTAAACTAATACGTTGGTAGCCTTTGAGTTCTCTTACCGGACGAGTGACACTTGCAACGAGATCTCTAGTATAGAGTTGGACAACTTCATCGGCATTGTAACGACCGATATTGCTAACTGTTACGCTAATCTCTATAGCGTTGCCTATCGCAATAACTTCCTTATTTAATTTAATATCCGTATAACTAAATTGGCTATACGAGAGGCCATAACCAAATGGAAACAACGGTGTGAAATGAGTGTCTAAGTAGGTTCCTGTCATCCCCAGGGAGGTTTGTGGCGCCCTGACTTCAATACTGTCCATATCAACAAATGTTTCTTGCGACGGCGGCCTGCCAGAGTTCTTTTGGGCGTAGTACAGAGGGACTTGGCCTACCGTCCTTGGAAAAGTTACCGGTAGTTTTCCTGAAGGGCTCACTAAGCCAAATAATAAATCGGTAATGGCTGGCCCCCCCATCGTACCTGGATGCCATGCAAATAAAATCGCATCAACTTTTGCTATCACCTTTTCTAACGTTATCGGTCTTCCTGCCATGATAACCAAAACAATTGGTGTACCGGTTTTGTGAATTGCTTCAATCAGTTGCTCTTGAGCGCCAGGTAAGTCAATATTTGCTCGACAATGAGCTTCTCCTGATAAAATGGCTTCTTCCCCGAGTATCATTAACGCGATATCTGCATTTTTCGCCGATTCAATAGCTTGGCCGAAACCTTGTTGGTGATTGCTGCGAGAATTTTCCATTGCAACGGCATAATTAATGTTGATGGCATTTCCTGCGTAATCTTTGATCGCCTGTAAACAAGTTTGGCTTTGGCTGGCTTTACCATCAAACGCCCAAGTCCCCATTTGTTCGTAGCCGTCATTTGCAAGCGGACCAATGACACTTAGTGTATTAATTTTACCTTTCGAAATAGGTAATATTTGCTCGTTATTTTTAAGTAGCACACAGCTTTTGATTGCTGCTTCCTTGGCAACCTTTAGGTGAGTTTTATTTAACACGTTGGCTTTTTGAGTAGAGGGAGTGAAGGCGTTGGAAAACAATCCCAAGTTAAACTTCAATGTCAGTATTCGACTCACTATACGGTCAACTTCGCTTATGGAAATAAACTTATCATTGATTAACTGGATTAGATGATTGAAATAACAATCACTTGCCATTTCAATATCGATGCCCGCGGTGCAAGCTTGCAAAGCCGCGTCACAACGATCAACCGAAATCCCATGAGTGACTAATTGCGGCACAGCTTCCCAGTCGCTAACTACAGGCCCGGTAAAACACCACTCATTGCGCAAGACGTCAGTTAAAAGCCAATTATTTGCTGTTGCGGGGACACCATTTAGATCACTAAAGGAGGCCATAAAGGTGGCAACGCCTGATTCTACGGCGGCCTTAAACGGAGGTAAGTAAACATTACGTAGTTCGTGTTCAGGAATATTCGTTGTGTTGTAGTCTCTACCGCCCTCACTGGCGCCGTATCCAGCAAAATGTTTGGCACACGCAGCGATGGAGTTAGGCATTGACAGTTCATCTCCTTGAAAACCTCTTACCATTGAAGTGGCAAGGGACTTACAGAGAAATGGGTCCTCGCCTAAGCTTTCCGCAATTCTCCCCCAACGAGGATCTCGGCTAATATCTATCATTGGAGCAAAAGTCCAGTTTATGCCATTCTCGGACGCTTCAATTGCCGCTAAGTTCGCACATTGTTCAACGGTATCTGGTGACCATGTGGCAGCCTGTCCCAAAGGTATTGGAAAAATCGTGCTAAACCCATGAATAACATCTCTGCCAATTAATAAAGGAATGCCTAGCCTCGAGTCTTGGATAGCAATTTGTTGTAGCTCGTTGATTGTATCTAGATTCACTTCATTGAGTATCGAACCAACATGACCATTTTCTATGGTCTTGCGCAAACGATTTGAGACGTTGCCCCCATCCCCTGGCAGTTGGCTCATTTGACCTACTTTTTCTTCAATGGTCATTTTAGATAGTAACGTAACCACTTTAGATGCCGTATCTGAGATGTCTGCTACGGGACGTTGTTGGCATAAATTGGCTGGCATTCTATTCCCCTAAAGCTAATGAACAAATTTGAACTATTGATGGGTATCTATTTATAAAGTGCGTGCTTTATATGCTGAGCAGTAAAACTATACAAAGAGCTTATTACTATTATCTCTGTACACAAGTTAAATGCGATAGAACGGGCCTAATTGTAGATTACATGGTCATCGATGAGCTTTTTTAGTGATATCGGTCTGACACTTTCAGATAGTGAAGTTTGTACTAAACTGCAGCGCTGACCATTTCACCGCTTTTTTAATGCCGTCTCATCGCTTTAGTATTGAATTAATTGCACCCCTATATAGTGTGGTTTTTAACATGATATTAATGTTGTTCATTCAATTAAGTTCGAAGTAGCAAGTCAAATTTCAGTAATTATATTCAAAAATGAATAATGGGATAAGAATATGAGCAAATCGATAGAGACAAGTAGCAGAGACAAAATTCCATTTATTCAAAAGCTAATTTATGGGGCAGGGGCTTTTGTGAACAACCTGCTAGGGGCTGCGATAGGCGGTATGCTTATTGTGCTAAACCTTGGTTTAGGCATGAATCCTGCGTTGATTGGTTTACTCGGTGCACTACCGAGGTTAACTGATGCCATCACGGATCCCTTAATGGGGTATATTTCTGATCATACAAAATCAAAATGGGGACGCCGAAAACCTTATATTTTCTTTGGCGCAATTGCTGTGGGTATCATTTTTGCCTTGCTTTGGCAGCTTCCAAGAGGCCAAAGCGAGAGTTTCTATTTTTGGTTCTTTTTAATCGGCTCGGTGATTTTTTATTTAGCCTACACTATATTTGCAACGCCTTGGGTAGCATTGGGTTATGAGCTGACCCCTGACTATCATGAGCGTACCAGGATCATGGCAGTGCAAAATTTCATGGGACAATTTGCCTGGCTAGTGGCTCCTTGGTTTCTATGGTTCATGCAAAATGAAAATTTATTTGAGGATATGGTTGAAGGAGCAGGCTGGCTGGCCATTATTATTGGGGCCTTCACCATTTGTGTCGGCATCTTACCGGCACTGTTTTTAAAAGAACGATCGCAACCAAAAGACACAAATACAAATAACCAATCGGCGAATATCGCAGCAAGTGAGATAAAGCAAAATGAAGAGGAATTTCCTGCCAGTATTAAAGATTTTATCAACGGCTTTTTAGCAACAATAAAATTCAAACCCTTTCTTTGTTTGTGTGCCGCAACCTTTCTAGTCTTTAATGGATTTATGCTGGTATCTTCTTTTCAAATTTACGTCATTATTTACTATGTATTTGCTGGTGATCAGTCGTTAGGTGCTGAGTATGCCGGCTGGGCTGGAACGGTGTCTGCAGTATCAACATTTTGTGTAATTTTTCTTGTCACTAAATTATCTACCAAGATAGGAAAACGCAATGCGTTCTTCTTTTCAACTGGTGTATCGATTGTTGGTTACGGCCTTAAATGGTTTTGTTATACGCCGGAAAATCCAATGCTGTTATTAATCCCCTCGGTCTTTATGGCTTTTGGTCTTGGTGGGCTGTTTACCTTAATGGGCTCAATGGTGGCAGATGTATGTGACCTTGATGAACTGGAAACTAAACAAAGACGAGAAGGAATGTTCGGTTCTATTTATTGGTGGGTCGTTAAGCTTGGTATGGCTGTTGCGCTAGCTGCAGGCGGCTTTTTGTTAAATGCGACTGGATTTGATGTCGCATTGTCAGGACAGCAATCGGCAGATACAATTTTCTTGATGCGTTTATGTGATGTGTTGATCCCTATTATCACTTCTTCGATAGCCATTTGGATGATTGCGGCCTATCCAATAACGGAAGAAAAAGCGCATAAGATACGCGAAGCATTGGAATTGCGCCGCGGCAAGTTAACTGTTGATGATGATGAATCGTCACAAGATGCGAAACTCGTTACTTCCTCATAAAAACTAGTTTGAGTCGTATACTCATCAGGGATGTTGGGTATGCGATTAACGCTTTTCTAGTACTTCGAACAGCCAATAATACTCATGCAATTCTCATTGGTCAGCGGATTATTAAAACCATAATTGCTCCTTCTTCGCTATCTTCAACCTAGTTACTGCCTTTTATGTAATCTCGTGAATACAAATAGTATGTGCCATTCGCACAGTAATGACTTAGCCAAATGCATCCTTGGCTCAATGGTCGAAATAGCATTGATATCATATGCCCTGAAACTTGTGTCAAAGGGATTGTTTTGAAAGCAACGGTGAACAGAAATACATCATATTTTCTGTGGTATATTGGGGGAAAAAGTGGGGTTATAAAGGACGTCAATGCCTGCATTTATTATGTAGTCCGCTTTGTCTTATAAAAGGGTGTGACTGACCGCAAAACGGTAGGTTTATTACTTTGAAAGCGTAGTATCAAATTTGAGCAACATTTTTTAGTTATTGAAATAGCAATTGTTATTCGGTGATAAAAGTGGCAGCTCTAGTGGATACAATTGCTTACGTATAAAAATATAAGATGCTGATTAGCATCAAGGGGTATTGACATGACACAAAGTAAATTTAATCGAACCAAGTTGGCGACCTGCCTATCACTCATCCTAGGAGCGAGTTCCTTCACTCCTGTGTTTGCCGCTGAAGAAACTTCAGAAAATGCTAAAAAAGAAATTGAAATCATTTCTGTTAGCGGTATTCGCGGCAGCTTAGTCAAATCAACGGATATCAAACGAAATTCTAATGGTGTCGTCGATGCCATTACGGCTGAAGACATCGGTAAATTTCCGGACGGTAACTTGGCGGAATCATTACAACGTATTACTGGTGTTTCAATTGATCGTAGTAATGGTGAAGGCTCCAAAATTACCGTACGCGGGATGGGACCCGAATTTAATATGGTGACCTTAAATGATCGCCAGATGCCAACCGTTGGTGGACGCGCTTTTGATTTTGGTAACATTGCCACTGATGCGGTAAGTGCGGTAGAGGTTTATAAAACTACCAGAGCTAATTTACCTACTGGTGGTATTGGCGCTACGGTTAACATGATGACTGCACGTCCGCTTACTACACCGGGTCTTAAAGCGGTGATTAGTGGCAAAGCCGTACATGAAACCTCAGTTGACGAAGTTGGTGATAAATTCACCCCTGAATTATCCGGCCTTATCAGTAACACTTTTGCCGATGATACCATTGGCGTGCTAGTGTCTGCATCGCTGCAGGAGCGAGACAATCGCGAACAAAATGCCGCAGTAGATAACTGGATCCCAAATGTTGGTACTGGTACTGGTGTTATAACCGATAACAATTTACGAGAAGATGGTAGCACTTGGTATCCGCAAAATGCAGGCTATGGCGTTAAAGATACCAGCCGCACACGAACCAATGCTCAGGTTGTCTTACAGTACGCACCAACTGAAGATCTAAAGGCAACCCTTGATTATACCTACTCTAAGCTAGAGTCAGACAATGACTTTAATGCATTTGGTGTTTGGTTTAATAATGGTGGTTCGATTGTTAGTGCAAGTGTAAACGAACAAGGAACCTACACCAATGTTGCTGAATCTGGTGGTGATTTTGCCACTAATATTGGTCGCGGTTCAAAGGAAAATGAAAACAAGTCGTTAGGTTTAAATATCGAGTGGCAGGCCACAGACAATTTAAAGTTTGAGTTTGATGCGCATGATTCATCAGCGGTGGATCAAGGCCTAGGGCTAGGACATGATGCCTTTTTAATTATTGGTAATACATCTTGTGGTTGGTGTGGTGGTGTTGATGGTGCGGGCCCGAGCACGGCAAATATCGATGTTAAAACAGCCACCTTCCCAGATTCTGGTATTCCAATTTACGACATGACTTTTGTTGATGGTGCCGGCAATCCACAGGCTGGACTAATTGATTCTGATATAGGCTCTCTTTTTGGTGGTGCCAGCAAAAACTATGCAGAAAACGAAATGAGTCAGATTCAGCTTAAGGGAAGCTGGGTTAATGATGGTAATAGAGCACTGGTCAGTATCGATTTCGGGGTTGCTCGCACAGAGCAGTCATTTATGAGTACCAGTGCTTACTCGGGTCTTTTGCCCGCAGGCTGGTGGAACTGGTCAGCACAGTATTGGGCTGATGATCAATGGCAGCAGGGAAGTACAACTGGGTTATTAGATGGTTTTGGTAACAGTGGCGATATTACTCAAG
This sequence comes from uncultured Gammaproteobacteria bacterium, assembly GCA_937139475.1. GTDB lineage: Bacteria > Pseudomonadota > Gammaproteobacteria > Enterobacterales > Psychrobiaceae > Psychrobium. The sequence continues at coordinate 9,911 of CAKZQF010000164.1, forward strand.
ACTCATACTATACGGCTGATTTTGACTACCTCTTAAACGGTTTTGAAACCATCAAAGATACCTTTGCCAGTTGTTGTTTTAACGAGTCATGGGGACCTGAATTTCAAAATGCTGATGGAACAGGTCGATTTTGGGCAGGTAACCCAGACTCTGATGCGCGCGTGAATGAAGTTGTTACCTCCGTGTACACTCAATTGAATTTCGAAGATGAATTTAATGGTATGCCGATTAATATTGTTGCGGGTATTCGATATGAGGAAGCAAAAGTAAGATCTAAAGGCTTGGAAACACCCGTATTAGATGTTGTTTGGTCTGGTGGTAATGAGTTTGCTTATGTTTATTCAGAAGACCAGTCATTTTCGACTGGTAGCGCAACAACCAAGCAGTTCCTACCAAGCCTAGATGTAAGCCTTGAAGTTACGGATGATGTCATCACTCGTGCTTCCTATGCGCGTTCGTTAGCACGCCCTAGCATTGGTGCAATGCGTTCTACTCGTGACTTTGTCGGTAATCCGAAAATAGGCCAGCGCAAAATTGTTTCTGGCAACCCGGGATTAAGTCCTTATATTGCGGATAATTTTGACTTCTCATTAGAGTATTACTATGACGAGGGCAGTTATGCATCGATTGGTTACTTTAAGAAAATAGTTGATAACTTCTTGGTCGATTCGACAGAAGATGCAACTGTGGCGGGGATAAGAGATGTATACAATGGCCCTCGTGCGCAAGAAGCAAGAGCTCAACTGGAAGCTGAAGGCATTCAGGCAACAGACCCTAACGTATTTGCCAGAATTAATGAAAATATGGGACTGACTGATTTAACTACGGCTATAACTCCTAATAGTGATGATCCGTTAGTTGTTTTCAACCAAACCAGTACGGCAAATGGAGAGATGGCTAATTTGCATGGCTGGGAGTTGGCTGCTCAACATTTATTTGGTGAGTCTGGCTATGGTGTATTGGTAAACGCTACTTTTGTTAGTGGTGATGTTGAGGCTGACCGTGATGCCATTGAGCAAGATTTTGCTTTACCAGGTATGAGCGACTCAGCTAACTTTTCAGTATTTTATGAAGATGAAAAGTTGTCAGCGCGAGTGTCTTATAACTGGCGCGATGAGTTCTTAAGTGGCTTTGATCAACATGGCTCACCTGTATACACAGAGGATTACTCACAAGTTGATGCTAACGTTAGCTATAACGTCAATGAGAAACTCACTGTGTTCATTGAAGGGCTTAATTTAACTGAAGAAGTTCAACGTAGCTATGTACGTTACCCTGAGCAACTTAACAGAGCCTTTCAATATGGCGCTAGAGTGAATGTCGGTGTCCGCTACGTTTTCTAGAGTGTGATTGGTATTAGACTAAAAGAAAAGCCGCTGCTGACCCAGCGGCTTTGTTTTTTAACTTACAAAATCACTCCATCACAAAGAATCAAAAGAGAGCTCTTATGTTATCAATCCGCGAAAAAATAGCCTATGGTCTAGGAGATACCGCAAGTAACATCATTTTCCAAACTGTGATGATGTTTTTACTGATATTTTATACCGATGTTGTTGGTCTTTCTCCGGCGCTTGTCGGTACCTTATTCTTGGTTGTACGTATCTTTGATGCGGTTACGGATCCATTAATGGGGGCAATTGCCGATAGAACAAAAACTCGTTGGGGGCAATTTAGGCCTTTCCTTTTATGGTTAGCGGTGCCTTTTGGCATTATTTCTGTGCTGGCATTTAGCACGCCAGATTTGTCCTATAGCGGAAAAGTTGTTTATGTATTTGTAACCTATACATTGCTAATGGTTGCTTATACGGCCATTAATATCCCGTATTCAGCATTGGGAGGCGTATTAACTGCGCAGCCTTCAGAGCGGGTCTCAGTGCAATCATATCGTTTTGTGTTAGGTATGCTGGGTGGGTTAATTGTTGCATCTGGTACACTTCCTTTAGTTGAATGGTTTGGAGAAGGGGATAAAGCCAAAGGCTATCAATTAACGATGAGCGCGATGAGTATTTTAGGTGTTGCGCTATTTTTGTTATGTTTTGCTGGCACTAAAGAAAGAGTATCACCACCTAGCGGTCAACAATCTACTTTCTTAACAGATTTGAAGTCGTTGTGGAAAAATGACCAGTGGCGAATTCTCTGCCTTGCTGGTTTATTCTTATTAACAGGTCAAGTATTAAGAGCGACGTTAGCTATTTACTACGTTAAATATGTTCTGGGTCTAGAGCAACAGATAACCCTTTTTATTACACTGGGTATGCTTGGTAGTATATTGGGGTGTGCTTGTGCCCAATTACTGGCCAAAAAAGTCTGTAAAATAAAAGCTTATATCAGTTTGCAACTCGTTGCTGCATTTATCTGTGTTATTAGCTATTTCGTCCCAAAAGATCTAGTTGTTATTGCTTTTTCCCTGTTTTTTCTCTGGAGCTTCTTTTTACAAATGGCAACTCCATTATTGTGGGCCAAGATGGCTGACACGATAGATTATGGCCATTGGAGAACAGGAATACGGATCACCGGGATGGTTTATTCTGCGGTGGTATTTTTTATCAAATTGGGCGTTGCCTTTGGTGGTGCGTTCGCAGGATGGTTACTTGCCTATTATGGTTACCAGGCAGATGTTGAGCAGACAGAATCGACTAAGCAAGGAATCTTATTATCATTTACTGTTTATCCGGCATTTGGCTCAATTTTAGTTGCATGGGTTATGCGCTGGTATGTGCTTGATAAGAAAAAAGTGGAACTAATTCATAGCGAATTGAACAGTCCCTCAACGCAATAACAAGTGGTATAGCGCTATTGAGTGAACCGCTAAGAGGGTCGTTATACGCCAATAATAGGTAATAAGACGCTTGAATGGAGGAATTTTCAAAAGGGTGTTAAAACATTTAATGAATATTTTAACACCCTGATTTCTACCTGAATAGCGGGGGAAATTTAGTTAGATTGCATCACTTGTTTTGGTGTTCTGTCGACATTAAATAAGCCCCAATGTTTTTCAGCGCCATTGAGATTGGCAGCATTGCCTTTCCAAGGTTCATCAAATGCTTCAAAAAAGAAGAATGTTATATTAGTCGCTTTAGCCCATTGCTTAATTTCATTGAAATAGCGTTGTTGATTCGCCTCACTAGCTTGCTCAGTAAATTCTTCTGCCGTGGTTGCCCAGCCGCCTTCTAATATAGCGATAGGCTTATTAGGTAAGGCATGGCGAATATCCTTCACATTCTTTATGGTGTAGGCAAGTGCTTCTTCTATCGATTTATTTTCCCACGCTGGGTAGGTGTGGACGCCAATAAAATCAACTTCGCTGGCCAGTGGGGCGCCATCACGGATCCACCATTCATAATTATCAGCGACGGTTACTGGCTGGCTAATAGCTTTCTTAACCTGGCGAACGTAGCCAATGATACTATCGAGAGTCACCATATGGTCGTTCCACTCGACCAAAGCTTCGTTTCCTACATTGACTGCAACCACTATGTCTGAGAAGTTTTCTGCCAACTTAATACCGCGTTGAATCTCTTTCATATTATTTAAATGATTAGCCTTGAGTACAGATTGCTCAATAGGACGTTCTAACCAGGGACAACCTTGGTGATTACTTATCTCAGCGTCTAACCATATGCCCAGTAATACCTTGATAGGGAGGCTATGCTGTTTAATGATTCTTAGCGTAGTAGCGGAGTTTTCGCCAGAATCATAAAGGCGGATCATGTCCAAATCATGGCTTAGCAAAATTTTTAAATCTTGTAGAATTTGCTCATCGCTGGGGTTAATCGCACCATCGCCTCGATCTGGATGCTGTCCAGTTCGAAACCCTGAATAGGCAACAGCCATGGTTTCGCCATGAAGCAAGCTATCAACAGGTTGCTTAAATTTTTCACTCGCCTGAACAGGGGGTACTAGAAGTAGGGCAAGGAGTAGCATTGAGTGGTGTAATAGTTTTCTAACTATCGGTGGGTTATTGTGTTTTTTTTCAGATTGAGGAATAGTGAAAGAAGGTGCGTTGCTTGTCATCGTAGAAGCCCTCTATTAGCTTGATTTGTATGTCATTAAATTGAATGGGTGTTCCAATGCGAAAAGCGAGGATAAATATTGGAACGCGGGCAAAAAAGTGCGCTTGACCATTTACGAAAAAGCGCACCTTTGATTGTTTACCGCCTTAAATTAGCCTAATCCGTTAGGCTGCCGAAAGTAATATTATCAAAGTAAGTCACGGTATCTGCTGCGCGATTGCTTTCAAAATCAGGAAAGACAATCACTGAAGTAATACCAATCGTTTCGGCCAAACCAATTCGACTTGAGAAATCAAAGGTTAACTCTTCCCACTCATTGATTTTAGTATTAGCGACTTTAATTTCCGGTTGTGCTGCAGCGCCAACTGAAAATTTCAGAGCTACGTCACTTATAACCGACTTATAAACCATTATCTTGACAATACTGTTAGTGGCATCCATGGTAAATACTGACGTGGCTCCAGCGGTTTCAGTTCCAGCCCAAGGTTGACCGGCCTGCCTTGCTGTAAATTTTGCCACCTTAGGCGAATCGTTGAGTGTTGAAGGCGCAGGATTAGTAACGAATTCGAGAGCTGGGTTATCTTCATTTTCAAAGACTGCCCAAGTGAAATCACTACCCAATCCTCCGACTTCAAAATCAAAAGGAGTACCAACAGTGGTAAAGCTTTCGTCATTTGCACCTTCAGCAGAAGGGGTGGTGAAGTCATCAAAATAGAATGTCCAATTGGCTGCATCTCCAGCTGCATCCCCCATTACACCATTATCAAAAATTAGTGTAAGTCTTGTTTCACCCGTACTGACACTACCAGTAAAGTCAAAGCTTAGCTCTTCCCATCCTGAGCCAGTATGATTTACCGTTCTTTCGGCGTTCATATCGTCAAACTTAACCAATACTGGTACAGCACGTGCGGACCATACCTTCATCGTTACCACGCTACTGGCTGGTATTGCCACTGGCGTAGCAAAGGTCATAGTAGAGCCACCCCACGTTTGACCAGCAGATTTTATCATTTTCCCCACTTGCGCACTGGTATTAATACCCGTTGCTTGTGGGTTCGTAATGACGTTGGCTGCGCCGCCATCAAAATCATTAAATGCATAAGATGACGTATCCGCTTCAAAATCTATGGTTGAGCTGTCACCGGGCACAGGTGTCGGCGTTTCGTTTTCAGGAGGAGTCGATTCACCTAACTGCCAGCGAATGTTATCTAACTGAAGCGTAACACCCTGTTGATCGCCCCATGTTGGAAATATCACTAAGCCGGTATTTACTGAGGTTAAATTAAGCCCCTGACTAACCAATTGACTAACTGGCACAGTAATCGTTTGCCATACGTTGTCTGCAACAACACCTAAATCTTGCTCACCGGTAGAGCAGGGAAAGATACAGTCAACTTTATAGGTGATACCACTAGTATTACTGCCGTAGTTAATGACTTTAATGTCAAAAATCAGGTTGCCAGTACTTAATGGATTTAAATTAACAGGAGCTGCTGACTGGATATAAAATACGCCATCTCCACCATCAGCTTTAAAGTTAACTTCAACAACTGTGTCATGGCCCGTTTCGCCGCTTTCAACAAGTTGCCAACTAACATGATTATCGCTATCACTAACGAAATAGTCTTGGTTGGCTAAATTGTCCCAAGCGCCTATGCCATTGGTCCAAACAGTATCATTTACCGCGTCGGTAAACACATCAATATCTTGATTCGCTATTTCAACAGAAGGAGGTGAGATACCACATCCGTTGTGATCTTTGTGACCACAAACTAGCTCAATATTATCTAATTGCACATGAGCGGCACCACTAAATTCGATGATAAATAGGTTTAGTACCTCGCTGGTATTTAATGATTGGTCACCCGGATTCGCAATAATGTCACTTACTTTTACTGATACGCTGGTCCAAGCATCTTTTACTAAGTCGGCAACGGCCAACTCCTATGAGCCCACTTTAGGCCAGCCACTGTCCATCTTAATTGAAATCGTACTATCGTCAGGTGTCACTGCGCTGTCGATATAAATATCAAATTTCAATTCCCCAGCGCCAATTTCCCACCACGCTGGGTTATTGCCCATACCAAATAAATTTATGCGTTCGCCATCGGCTGCGCTAATGGCAACGTTCCCCATATCACTGGTGATAATATCTAGAACTAAGCCTCTGTCTCCTTCCAGCGTTTTCTCAATAACACTAATACCACCATTATCCCAGGCCACATCTGCCGTTAGACCTCGAGTGACCGTTTGCTCGCCCATTGTCCAGCGCAAATCATTAACACCGTCGTCATTAAACAAAGGATAGCTTGCGGTAAAAACCGCTGCAGGCGCAGGCGCATTTATAGCGGGATCAATATTGTTGGCACAACCGGTACCGGTTTCATTAGCAGAATCACATTGATAAACGCGTACATAGTCAACTTTCATTTCTGCTGGGAATACTGTTTCAGCATTTGGGGAACCTGGCCAATGGCCGCCAACAGCGAGGTTGAATAACAAATGAAAATTCTGATTAAACGGCGCTTGTGGTGCAGAAACAAAGCCTTTGTCTGCACCGCCGTAATAATAACTCCACCAATGTTGTGAAGTGACGGTGGCATAGTGTTTATCATCAATAAACCAACGAATTTCATCTTGTTCCCATTCAATTGCGTAAGTGTGAAATTCATCAATCGGCGCCATACTTGTGTGTCCACCTGCACTACTATTGAGTGGCCAAGCCATGCCATAATGTACCGTACCATGGGTTAAGTCATCCCCACCAACCCCCGGGCTTACCGCTTCCATGATGTCAATTTCACCACCAGAGGCCCAGCCACCAAATTGGCTATCCGTTGGCAGCATCCAAAATGCGGACCATAAGCCTTGTCCAGCGGGCACTTGAACACGTGCTTCAATGCGACCATACTTAATGTCGACTTTATTGTTACTGCGCATCCGGCCAGAGGTATAAGGGTAGCCATTGGTTGGTTCTTCTTTGGCGGTAATAATAAGATTACCGTCGGCTAACGTGATATTCTCGCCTTTATACCATTCTTGCTCATTATTCCCCCAGGCCGTCAGACCATACTCAGAGCCATCACCGCTTTGTATATTCCAGTTGTCTGTATTAAGGCTATTACCGTCAAACTCATCGCTCCAGACTAGCGTCCAATTACTGCCTGAAGTAGCCATGGCAACGTTGATAACAAATGACTGAGATACTTCATTTTCACCATCTGTTGCGATTAAAGTAACCTCGTGCTCGCCGACATCGGCCGGCGAAGGCATACCCGATAAAACGCCTGTTGCAGCATTAAATGTTAACCAGCTTGGTAACAGTGTTGCCGAGATGCTGAGGCTATCTTTACTGTCTGAATCACTGGCAATGAGTGTATAACTGTAGGTGGTTTGTGGCTGTGCAGTTGTTGCAGGACTACTATCAATAGTAGGTGCTTTGTTGATGATAGGGGCTGTCCAGGCAGGGGCATCGGCTTCAGTAAGACACCCCGTTAAGGATAGGGTGATAGTGGCAGCTAAGAGTAGCTGGGGAAACTGAACTATATTCTTTTTCATTTGTTATTCTCCCTTAATTAATTTTCACTTAAAGAAACTACATAAGCTCAGAAGGAATAGAAGTGAAAACAGCTCAAGTGGACCAAACAAGAGGTGAAGGGGAGTTTTGTGTGTTTTATTACGCTTCTTTTAGGGTCATAACTGGACCGAACAATTGCTAAATGAATAAGTTACTATTGGCTAAAAGCGGGTTGAAAAAGTGAACATACAATTGCGGCCCATATTGGCAAAACCGATTGACTGCTCCGCTGTGTTGTCAAAGACATTGGTGACATTAAATCGTAGTGACATTTGCGGGGTTAGCAGCCATGTTGCTGACATGTCGACTTGGCTATATCCTTTGACAGTCACCATAGACGTAGGTATTGAACTATCAAAATAATCGTCGTTAGAGGAGAGGCGAGTCATTAAGGCTAGGGCTTCAAGGGGACTATAGTTTAGTTGTAAACTACCTTTCCACACTGGCCGCCGACGCAATACGGTATTGGCGTCTAATGCATCTATATTGTTATAACTAACCTGTCCGGCAAGATTAAATTGCTCTGTGGGGGTATATGCAACAGATAATTCTGCTCCATTGGCACGGACTTTCGAGCGATTGACATTGGTAAATGCAACCGGATCAAAATCAACAAGGTCAGAGAAGGTATTGTCATAAATACTTAATTGGGCCATGAGTTTCTTATTGAGAAAGTCTGCTTTAATACTTAGATCGTAATTTTCACTGCGTTCTGGTTTTAACGCGTCATTGCCGACAAAGGGGTGGGCCAACGCAAAAAAGCTGGGAAGCTTAAAACCTTCGCTGTATTGCATCGATACCATCATCGTCTTGCCCAACTGATAGCGAGCAATCAAACGCTTTGTCATAATACTCGAGTGCTCACTATTGTCATGCCGAAGGCCCGTGGTAATACTTAGGCTGCTAGTGGGATCAATTCCCAGCTCTGCAAAAATAGATTCGGTGTTACGTTTTAGTGTATATGCAGCGGGGACTGGCGCGCCAAAATCGATAATACTATTCATAGCACCTGCTTCATCGCTATAAGCAAGCCCAAGTGCAATACTAGCGTTTGACGAAAATAGAAAGCTACCGCTGGCATTTAGGTCGAGGCGCTGATAGCTTGTTTGGCTATTGATTGCTGGTACCCCATCCAATACGCCAGGGGCTATCCCTGGATGTGAGTCGTCTTCTTTGCGTTGTGACCAAGCACTGTTGAAGTTTAGTGCTACGCTGTTTGTGAGGTTTTTTTTATATCCGGCCGATATATTTTGCTGACTGAACTCGCGCTTTTCTGGCGAACTAATAACGGCGAGTCGATCACCTCCACTATCTTCAGGAAACATTTGTGCTTGTCCTTTTGCATAAAAGGTCGCTATTTGCCATTGGCTTTCGCTCTGTGCTACTGGTTTTAGCGTACCGCTAACTTCCGTACGATTAAAGGCGCCACCAAAGTGACTATTGTCATTATCTTGAAAAGATGCATTGAGGCTAAGTTGTGCAATATCGTTAAAATTGGTCGCTAAATGAAGGTTGGCACCACGAACATTAGCTGTGCCGGCTTTGACGCTCAGGTAACCTAAATGACCTGCTTGGGCGCCTTTTATTGTGATACTGAGCATACCTGCAAGGGCGTCACTTCCATGTAATGTCGAGAAACCACCATAAAAAACTTCGATTTGTTCAATAATCGCAGGATCGAGGGTACCTAAGTCAAATGCTCCGCCACGACTATTTGTTGGATCGTTCACCTTAACTCCGTCGATAATAATTGCGACAAAATTGGGATCGCCACCTCGTATCGATAGAAAAGTTAACCCGCCGACGCCTCCTTGTTCAATAACATCAATACCAGGCAATCCGCGTAATACGTCGGCAATACTGTTGGTGGCTAACGTTGCAATCTCCTCGGAACTTATAGTGATCTTGGCAATGCGCCCATTTGTGGTGGTATCAGGAAGATAAGTGCCGGTCACCGTGAAAGTTTCAATCTTATCGGTGTCCGTTTGGCTCATATTATTTTGTGGCGCTGCGATGCATAGTGAGCTTGTCACGATGGCTGCTATTAACGAGGTTAAGGTATAGATATTCATAGATGATTAGCGTCTGTCGGGCTATGTTTTTCAAATTTTAGTGAATAGGCTAAAAGTTATCTTAACTGCTGGCTATTGATTAGCTATTCAATTTATTGGTTTGGCAAGATTTACCATTACCAATAAATCTCACCAGTTTTATCACAATACTTACAACAATACATGATCATGCGAGCAAAGACGCTGAAATGCGCTGTAACGGACAAATGGCAAGATAGAATGGTTTTAGTTATCAGTGATGGCTCATTTCATTGTATTCATTACGTCCTATCTTTCGAGCATATCGGTAGTCAGCAACAACATTATGGGTGTGTCGCATTTATCGCAACCCAAGTCCCTCTGGTCTTGTTTCAATTGCGCTAGCCGACGGTTTGTTTAATGTGGTTTCAATACATCAATAAATGACTGTAATGAAATTATTGGTAATCATTAAGTCGGAGCATCGATAGCATGAAAAACAAAAACAATAAAAATGCCTTGTTTTATACCTCGCCCTTAATACTCATATTTATAACGATTATCGGGTGTATGTCACTCAACGGTGACGAAAAAATATCGCCAGATGATACTACCTATATTAGTAAGAACGTTGTTTGGGCTGTCAATGTTGGCGGTAAGACACATATTGGCGTTGACGGCATTACTTATCAAGCTGATTTATCTTCAATTACTGGTGAGGTAGGAAATATTGAAAATATTAAAGGCTCACAAGATGGTTTTATTTACCAGTCTTATCGAACTGGTGACTTAACGATTGAACAGCCGATTGAAAATGGTGTTTACGATATCATTTTTAAGTTTGCCGAGCCTGAAGATAATCCTATTGGCACAAGAGTATTTGATGTTTTTGCACAGCAACAATTGGTGATTGATGATTTAGATATAAAGCTTGCTCGGGACGGCAAAATGCAGTCAGCGCTTGTACGTGCTGTTAGTAATGTTGAAGTGACGGATGGCCAATTAGATATTCGTTTCAAAGCATCAGTAGGGCAGCCAATTCTTAACGCAATGATAGTAAGAAAGAAAAGCACTAACGCTGAGCAATGGCAATTGGTATGGAGTGATGAATTTGATTATCAGGGTAAGCCGGACCCAAACAAGTGGAGCTATGATGTTTGGCCAGCTAGAAAGGTCAATAATGAAGACCAAGCCTATACAGATAGGCTCAATAATGTCCATGTAAAGGATGGTAACCTGATCATTACCGCCAATAGAGAAGATTACGGTAATGCGGAATATACCTCTGGCAGAATACACTCTCAGGGTAAAGGCGACTTCCTTTACGGACGAGCTGATATCCGAGCCAAATTACCGGCCGGACAAGGTACCTGGTCTGCCATTTGGATGTTACCTAGCGATCCCTTTAAATATTCAACCACCTGTCAGAAAAATGAAGATTGGCAGGGCAGCGCAAGTTGCGATGCATGGCCCAATTCAGGTGAAATCGACATCATGGAGCACGTTGGCTATGACATGCAAACCATCCATGGCACCGTGCACAACAAAGCCTATTACTGGGCTAATTGGCAGCAGAGAAAGGCTGCTATTGAAGGCAAAAATGTTGACCAAGAGTTTCATCTATATTCGATAGAATGGACCCCTAAACATATCACCATACTTTTTGATAACACGCCCTATTTTTTCTATTCAAATGACTCCAGTGGCTGGAAATCTTGGCCATATGACCACCCATATCACGTGATTCTCAATCTGGCGATTGGTGGCGCATGGGGAAAGGCCGGGGGGCCAATAGACGATAGTATTTTTCCAGTATCAATGGAAGTTGACTACGTCAGAATATTTAAACCATTAACAAAGTGAATGGCTGATACAGATGAATATAAAGTGTTTATCTGAGTAACATAATCTAGCCATTTAAAGCAGAAGATATACGTTTCGTTTAGGTAGGAATTTAAAATGAAAACTTTCAATACAAACAACAGTCAAGTAACTGGTGAATTTATCATGTTAGATGATGAGCGATATTATGCCATCAACGATGTGAACAAAATGGCCCCGTTTTTCATTAGCGTAGTTTCAAATAGTGACCATTGGCTATTTGTATCATCAACTGGTGGCGTAACCGCTGGCCGAGTTTCCCCTGAAACCGCTTTATTTCCCTACATTACGGTAGATAGAATTCACGAAAATGATCTTAATACTGGCAGTAAAACGCTATTGCGTGTTGTTGACGGTAATAAAAGTTATCACTGGGAACCGTTCAATCGCGAACACGACAATCACTATAAGATTAGCCGAAATTTATATAAGAATGTCTTAGGCAATAAACTTTGCTTTGAAGAAATAAACCACGATCTGCAGCTTAAGTATCGATATACCTGGGCTACGAGCGAGCAATATGGCTTTGTCCGTCAATGTGAATTAGAAAACTTGGCTAATAATGCGTTAACTGTTGAATTAATTGATGGCTTTCAAAATATTCTTCCAGCAGGTACCCCTCGTTTTACGCAAACAAATTCAAGCAATTTAGTTGATGCTTATAAGTGGACTGAGCTAGATAAAGCCTCTGGACTCGCCTTTTTCACCTTATATTCGGGGATCACCGATAGAGCAGACCCTTGTGAGTCTTTAAAAGCCAATACTGTGTTTTGCCAAGGGCTAGAGCAGTCAAAAATCTTACTGTCATCAGAACAGCTAGATGATTTTCGTTTAGGCGGAAAGGTTGAGCAGGAAACCCATAAGCGCGGCATTCGTGGTGCATTTTTAGTTAATTCCACACTCATACTCGAGCCATTGAAAAACAAAAGATGGCAATTTGTCGCGAATATAGAACAAAGTCAAAGCCAGTCTGTCGCGTTACGTAGTGAACTTAGTGATGAATGTAAATTAAAAAACAACATCCAATGTTCAATAGAGCATGGCTCAGATGAAATGGCTAGAATTATGGCTAGCGCAGATGCTTTTCAAGTGACTGGCGAAGAGCATGTTTCTGTACATCACTATGCTAATGTTCAGTTTAACGTCATGCGTGGTGGTGCTTTTGATGAGCATTATCAAATATCATCGAAAGATTTTTCAAGCACGGTAAATCTATTTAATAGCGATGTCTATTTACGTCACCAAGAATTTTTTAGAAGCTTGCCACAAAGGTTGAATATAGAAGCCTTGTTGTCTCTTGTGAAAAAGCAAGAAGATCATCAGCTTGAGCGACTTTGCAGTGAATATTTGCCAATATTCTTTGGCCGCAGACATGGTGATCCAAGTCGTCCCTGGAATCAGTTTGCGATTAAGTTAAAAGATGAAAATAACGCCAGTTTATTAACCTATCAAGGCAATTGGCGAGATATCTTTCAAAACTGGGAAGCGTTAACGTTTAGCTACCCAATGTTCGTTGAAAGTGTTATCGCTAAATTTGTTAATGCTTCTACCATAGATGGCTATAACCCATACCGTATTACCAAAGAAGGCATTGATTGGGAGGTGGAAGAGCCTGATGACCCGTGGAGTTACATCGGTTATTGGGGCGATCATCAAATTATCTATTTACAAAAAATGTTAGAGCTTTCTAACAAGTTTAATCCTAATAAATTGAGTGAGCTATTGCGCCAGCCAATTTTTAGTTATGCCAATGTACCGTACAAAATAAAATCATTTGGCAGTTTGGTTAAAAACGCGAAAAGCACAGTCACTTATGATGAAGGACTGGCTGAGCGTATTGAGCAACGTGTAAGAAAAATGGGTGCTGATGGTAAACTGATTCTTGATACAAGCAACGAAGTATATCAAGTTAACTTGCTTGAAAAATTGGTAGTGCCTTTGCTATGCAAGCTTGGTAATTTTGTCATTGATGGTGGTATTTGGTTAAATACACAACGACCTGAATGGAATGATGCCAATAATGCGCTGGTAGGTCAGGGACTGTCGGTCGTTACCCTGTATTATTTACGTCGTTATGTCTGTTTTTTACAGCAATTATTGGCGAAGGAGTCGGAGACAACCATTGTTTCAAAAGAAGTGAACGACTGGATCTCAGACACCGCGGGCGCATTAAAGAGAGTACGTCCGTTACTGGGCAATGGAGCAATAAGTGCTAATGATCGTTATCAATGTTTATTTGAGCTGGGCCATGCGTCTAGCCGTTACCGTGAAACCGTTTATAAGCAAGGAGCGTTCTCTGGCAAAATGGTTCAGTCCATCGATCAAATTAAGTCAATGCTCGATGATGCACTTGCCGCTATTGATCATACCATTGACACCAATTTGCGCGAAGATCGCCTATATAATGCTTATAACTTACTTGACTTCAAACAAGAGAGCGTAACTGTCGATAAGCTTTATCCGATGTTGGAAGGTCAAGTGGCCGCGTTAAGCTCTGGCGCCTTTAGTTCTGAGCAAGTTATATCGGTAGTTAATGCACTCTTTAAAAGTGATGTTTATCGCAATGATCAAGACACCTTTATGCTTTATCCAGACAGAAAATTGCCTAGTTTTTTACAAAAAAACTGTGTCGATAGTGATAAAGTGCAAGCAAACCCGCTGCTAATGCGGATGCTCAAAGAACAAGATGAGCGCATTCTTTTGCAAGATATTGATGGTACTTATCGCTTTAATGCAGACCTAACCAATGCCGATGATTTATCCGCGCAACTCGATGCGCTATCTAGTGTTTATGGTGATGTTCTTGAAAAAGCCAGAAAACCGTTATTAGCACTATATGAGGACGTTTTTAATCATCAAGAATTCACTGGGCGCTCTGGCGGAATGTTTGGCTTCGAAGGCTTAGGTTGTATTTATTGGCATATGGTGGCCAAGTTGCTATTGGCAGTAGAAGAGAATTTCTTTGCAGCACTAGATAATGGTGATGACCAAGAGACGTGTAACCAATTAGCGCGATTGTATTATCGTGTACGTGAGGGACTAGGTTTTAATAAAACACCAAATGAGTACGGTGCATTTCCGACAGACCCTTACTCCCATACCCCCAAGCATGCTGGTGCTCAACAGCCAGGAATGACAGGACAAGTTAAAGAAGAAGTACTGGCTCGTTTTGGTGAGTTAGGGATCAGAGTGATAGATGGTGCTGTTCAATTTCAAACCAATTTGTTGAGAATACGTGAGTTTGTTAAACAAGCAACGCAATTCACTTATTTAGATGTTGATGATAATTGGCAAGAAATCACAGTGCCTAAGTCAGGATTGGCTTTTACCTGGTGTCAGGTACCCGTTGTTTATCAACTGATAGATACCGGCGAGTCAGCAGTGACTATTACATGGGATGATGGTTCCAGCCAAACGTTCCCTCAATTAACGATACCCAGTGATGAGAGTTCGAACCTGTTCTTACGTAACGGCCGTATTCGTCAGATTTCATTAGCGCTAACTTCAGCGCAACTTTTTTCAGAATAAATACAACAAAACAACGGATGCCAATTCATTAATTGAATTGGTATCTAACCCCTTCGTGTGCGAATAAAACAATCATTTTCGGAGAACAGTATGTCGAGTAAGTACAACAAGTACATGTCATTGGCAGGTATAAACTTTTCTAATATGCCTGTTGATAAGTTGCGGGCCATCGCTGGAAAAATACTAGCTGAAAAAATTCATGGGATATCTTTCAGCCCGTACGTGGAAGGTCAAGGGCCAGGAACACAAATTGAGCCCGAACAGATTTCACAACGTTTAAGTATCATTAGACCAAATATTAATTGGGTACGCTCTTTCTCTTGTACCGAAGGTAATGAAAATATACCTGCAATTTCTAAGGCTAAGGGACTGAATACGATGGTCGGTGTCTGGCTCAATGATGACCTTGAAAACAATGAAAAAGAACTCGCCAATGCTATCGCTGTTGCTCGGCAGGGGCATGTAAATATTCTAGCGGTGGGTAATGAAGTACTTTTACGTGGTGACCTAACCGAAACGCAATTGTTGGATTATATCCATCGGGCCAAGCGAGCTTTGCCAGACATAGAGGTGGGTTATGTTGACGCATACTTTGAATTTGAAGATTACCCAGCCATTGCCGATGCTTGTGATGTAATTTTGGCCAACTGTTATCCTTTTTGGGAAGGATGTCCGGCAGATTATTCATTGCTTTATATGAAAGACATGTACCGTCGGGCGGTAAAAGCGGGCAAAGGCAAGCGAGTGATTATTACCGAAACTGGTTGGCCGAATGTTGGAAGTGCAGAGCGTGGGGCACTGCCATCGTATGAGAATGCCTTGAAATACTTTATTAATACCTACTTGTGGGCGGAAGAAGAAGGAATTGAAGTGTTTTACTTTTCATCATTTGATGAGGCATGGAAAGTAGCTGATGAAGGTGATGTAGGCGCCTATTGGGGCCTTTGGGACAAAGATGGGGATTTGAAATATGTTTAAGAAACACAGTGATAAGATAGCAACAATTAGTTCGATGAATTTGGTTCATGCAAATGCGATTTGTTATTCGGGCTATCGTGAAGGTCAAAACCCAAGGGAGGGGATTTATCCCTCCTTTGATCAAGTAAAGGAAGATTTACTTATTCTAGCTAAGAACTGGAGCTACCTTCGTATTTATGATTGTGGCCCACACGCTGAAATTGTTTTAGATGTTATTAGAAAGGAAAATTTACATTTTAAGGTGATGTTAGGTGTTGATTTGGGAGCTGAAATGAGCAACCCACATTGTCCATGGGGCGCGGATTTTAGCGAAGAAGTCATTAATAAAAATCGCCAGAATAATTGTAATGAAATTCATAAAATGATCGAACTGTCAAAGCATTATGACGATATCGTATTTTCTGTCTCAGTCGGCAATGAAGCCAGTGTTGACTGGACTGATCATATGGTGCCTGTTGACAGGTTAGTGAGTTATGTTCGTCAAATTAAAAAAGAAATCAAACAACCCGTTACCTTTTGTGAAAACTATGTGCCTTGGACGTATAAACTCGAACCATTGGTAGAGGAGTTAGACTTTATATCAATTCATACATACCCAGCTTGGGAATTC
Organism: uncultured Gammaproteobacteria bacterium; assembly: GCA_937139475.1. Lineage (GTDB taxonomy): Bacteria > Pseudomonadota > Gammaproteobacteria > Enterobacterales > Psychrobiaceae > Psychrobium. Next base: position 26,528 of record CAKZQF010000164.1, read on the forward strand.
CGCACAATGGAAGATGCACTAGAATATACCAAGCAAAATTACCATTCAGTGGCTAATCATTATCCTGATACGCCGGTCATAATAACTGAAGCCGGATGGACGACGGCGTCAAATGGTCGCGGTATTGAGCCATGGAATGCTAATGAAGAGCTGCAAGCTGCCTATTACCAACAGTTATTAGAGTGGACGACAGAGGAACAAATATTAACCTTTGTATTTGAAGCTTTTGATGAACCTTGGAAAGGTTCAGCGGATGCACTAGAGCCAGAAAAACATTGGGGGGTATTTAATGTTGACCGCTCTCCTAAACTCGTGATGAAGGATATTTACCCGAATACTGTTACTAGGATTAATCAAACAACTGAAGTAGCCTAAGTTAGATTTATACTTCGGTAAAAATAGTCCCCCTGTCTCTCTATCTGCAAAGGCAGGGGCTACTTTACCGTTAGCAGTGCTGATAAAGAGTGTATTCTGTGTTTTATTGTTGTTTTAGAAGCACCATATATACAACAACTCGTATTGGTAATTGCATTTTTCCATCCGTTGTAGGACCTGCCATCGCACTGTTAAGGTATTTGATACTATCATCTGTTGCAATTTAACTATAAAGTTACATATTGAACCGTAATATCAGTCATATAGGTGTTTATCAGGGCAAGCCCTGTAATGATATTTGGGGTAATTAAATTGGACCTGATTAAAGCAAAAAGTACTATAATTAGTGGTAATATCCGGAGTTAACTATGTCTGAACATTTTTTACGACGACAGTTTAAATCTATTTCAAAAAAGCCCGCTTATATCTTTTGGGCTTTACAAATTTGCTTTTGGTCTTTTGTTGCACTAATCAGCCTGGTTTCATTAACGCTTTGGTATGTTCAAATCGATGTGGCACATCTTAGCCACACATTTTGGCAATCTGTCATAGGCCTGGCGTTTACATTGCCTCTGTATTGGATTTTTATGAGGTATTGGAATGCGCCTATTTTTACTCGGGTTTTTATAAATATCTCTTCAGCATTATTCATTTCTTTTATCTGGACTGTTATCAGAGTCCAGCTCTACATAAAAATGACGGCCTCTGATGGGCATCATTGGGACGAATTTGGCGGTTGGTTTTTTAGCAGTATCTTTATTTACTTTTGCTGGACAGGTTTTTTTCACGGTATTCGGTATTACCAACTATTGCAGTTTGAGCATCAAATGATGCTTAAAAAAGAGGCCGAAGCCAAAAAGGAACAGTTAAAAAGGGTGAGCGCACAGTCTGTCGCCAGAGATGCCAAGATAAAAATGCTTAGATATCAGTTAAACCCACATTTTCTTTGCAATACCTTAAATGCAATTAACTCTCTTATTGAAATGGAGCAGTCTGAGAAAGCACAGCGTATGACGGTTCAGTTAAGTAAATTCCTGCGTTATTCATTAGATAATAACCCAGATACTAAAATAGCGTTAGAGTTTGAAATAAAAGCATTAGAGCTGTACTTAGAAATAGAGAAAACTCGTTTTGGAGAAAGGCTACAACTTGATTTTAAAATATCAGAAACCGCTAAATCTGCTTTAATACCTAGCCTGCTGTTGCAACCTATCATTGAAAACTCAATGAAGCACGTTATAGCACAAAATGAGGAAGGCGGAACGATAAGCTTATCCGCTGATGCAATTGATAATCGGTTGGTATTAAAGCTAAGTGATACTGGTTCAGGCAACTTTGTCGACAGAAACAAAATCAAAGGGAAAGCGGGGCGAGGGGTAGGGTTGCGTAACATCGATGAGCGACTTAAAGTGTTATATGCTGATAATTTTGAATTTAATCTTAACGTTGGACCATCCGGCGGATTAAAAACAACCATTAAAATTCCCATTGAATATTCAGAAGAAACAGAGACTCAATCATTTAACGCTATGAAGGTAAGCAAAAGTTTATGACAAAATTAAGAACAATAATAGTTGATGATGAGCCGCTGGCGCTTGATTTCTTACGTTCTAAATTAAGTAAGTTTCCTGAAATAGAAATTATAGCAGAATGCAAAAATGGTAGAGAAGCGATAGAAGCAACGATGAACCTGGGCCCTGATTTAATGTTTTTGGATATCCAGATGCCGGGTGTTGATGGCTTTGGTGTAATAAAAACACTTCAGTCAGATATCGTCCCATTAGTTGTTTTTACCACAGCCTATGAGCAATATGCACTTGATGCGTTTGAAGTTCATGCTGTGGATTATATTCTTAAGCCAATAGATGAAGAACGCATTAGTCGTGCCATTGGGCGTGCAGTAGTGCGTATTGACGCCGAAGAGGATAAACAGCACAAATCACGAATAATTGGCGCAATAGATACGATCAATGAAAAGGAAAATCAAGGCAGTGGTGTTGAGAAAAATAACAGTGCGCGAACGCCTACTATTGAACGTAAGATAATTATTAAGGATCGCGATGACATTACGTTACTGAAACAATCGGATGTGGAATGGGTTGATGCAGCAGGTGACTATGTTTGTTTACACTCTCAAGGTGTTACTCATATAAAACGAAGTACGTTAAAAAACTTGTTAGAAGAATTAGACCCATCTATATTTAAGCGTGTCCACCGTTCTACCATTGTAAACCTCAATTGCATTGAAAAAGTTATTCCACATACGAAAGGTGAATTCTTTTTAAAGCTTGGTGAGTATGATCAAGTGAAAGTTAGTCGTAATTATCGAGACGTGATCAAAAATTTTCTAACCGACATGTAGTTAAAGTGCGTACTGTCAATAGGTGTGATTGGCGACGCTGAGCGCAATCTCGACTGTATCCGAGCGGCGCGCACTATACCTAGCTTTTGGCGCGTCCATCGACTCGCCAAAGTCATGCATCGGGGGTAAATAATTCCCAAATATACGATGTTGTTTTGTGTGATGCCGTCCTTCCTGCCGCAGCAACAGTCCCCCTGAGCGCAATGCTATTGTGCGGTCCACTTTAACACTAGATGATAAGTTTTAAGTGCCCACAGTTAACAAATTGTGAGTGTTAAATTCTATTTACTAGTGAGAAATAAATGTCAAAGGTCAAAATTCATCACTTTAGTTTAACAATTATTTTTGCTCTGTTAATTTTTCAGACTAAAGGTGCTTTTTCAAAAGAGACGCACGCCCCAGAAAGATCGACCTATATTGCGCCATATGCCAGCAGCCCACCGAAAGTTGACGGCGTGGCTAATGAGCAAGTTTGGCAGCTGGCAAAATGGAAGTTGTTAAACCACCGTTGGTTAGGGCCGGAGTATTCATCAACAGATTTTCAAGGTCGCTATAAGGTTGTTTGGAATAAATCAAAGTTGTATCTGTTGGTAGAAATCGTTGATGACATATTAATTGATACCCATAGAGACCCCTTAATTCAGTATTGGGATGACGACTGCCTAGAAATATTTCTTGATGAAGATTTCTCGGGTGGCGAACATCAATATAATCACAACGCTTTTGCCTATCATATGTCATTAGATAATCAGGCAATTGATATCGGGACCAATAAACAAGCGCAGAATTATTCTCATCATGTTGAAAGCCGCTGGAAACAGCAAGGAAGTAAGCTTTTCTGGGAATTAGGCATAGATGTCTACCAAGATAATTATCAAGACAATGGTGAAAACAATCAGCCTGTCAACTTATCGCCAGGAAAAGTTATGGGCTTGATGCTTGCCTACTGTGATAACGACGGTAGTGAATTACGAGAAAATTTTATTGGCTCAGAGTCAGCCGTTGGTGGAGCCCCGGACCGCGGTTGGAAAGACGCAGGGCTATTTGGAAAATTAATTCTTGCTAAGTAACCAGTGCGACTAAATCTAATCCCCATTTATATTCTCTTTCCAAATAGCGGAAAACAAATTATGAAAAATAAGATAATTTTCGTCGGCGTGACCGCTTCCATCGTATTAGCTGGTTGTATTTATCAAACCAAAGGACTTCGCGTGAATAGTGAATCTACAAATATTAATTATCATTTATTAGCAACCAGTGAAATCTTGTTAACTAGTGAGGCTGGCGCTAAAATTTCGCCACAACCAAACTTGACCTTTGTACAGGGTAAACCTAAAGGGAAAGTGATCACTGTTAGACCTGACATTATTAAACAGGAAATAGTAGGAATTGGCACGTCTTTTACTGAGTCTTCAGCCTTTGTTCTTGCGCATTTAAGTCCAGAAAAAAGAGCGCTGGTTATGGCGGATATATATGGTGAAAAAGGTGCTAATTTTTCCTTAGCCCGCACTCATATTGGTGCCACAGATTTCGCAGTTGATGGTAAATACTCCTACGCTCCCGTTGAGGATGATGCCGGGTTAGCATCATTTAGCATCGATGTTGACCAAGATGGCTTTAGCCAAAAGCAGTATGTTGGTATTAAAGATGAGCAGTTTGATTTATTGCCGATGATTAAGCAAGCCTATGAAATTAAGAATAATCAAGTTGATAAAGATTTAAGGATAGTGGCTTCTGCGTGGACGGCGCCACCATGGATGAAGGATATCGAGGATTGGTATATTCGCCCGAGTGAAAAAAATGGCCATCAAGGAACAGGTGGAATGCTAAAGCCTCAATATCGAGCCACCTACGCTGATTACCTTATCAAATATCTGGATGCATACAAGCAACAAGGTGTTGATATCTGGGGCCTTACCCCGGTGAATGAACCTCATGGCAATAGCGGCCAATGGGAAAGTATGCAATTTACGCCCAAGAGCCAAAATCAATTTATTAAAGAACACTTAGGGCCAAGGCTGAAAAATAGTGGTCATAGCGATATTAAGTTATTAATTTATGATCAGAATCGGGACGAAATGGAGCACTGGACAGATGAAATTCTCGGTGATAGTGAGACTTCACCTTATGTATACGGTACAGCGGTTCATTGGTATGAAAGCACAGTTAAAGTGAATGAAGATGTATTTGAGCGTGTTCATAAAAAATTCCCTGAATTTTCGATTATTCATACCGAAGGGACTATTGATGATTTAGGTAAAGAGGCGCCAGAAGGTATTTTGGACCCTGTGCGGTTTAAGGAGTCTAACTGGTTTAAAAATGATGAATTCTGGTGGAACGACAACGCTACTGATTGGGCCTATACAGCCACATGGGCACCAAAGCCGGAGGACCACCCGATTTATACACCAGTTCATCGATATGCTAGAAATATAATTGTTAGTTTGAATCATTGGCTAGAAGGATGGATTGACTGGAACATTGTTTTGGATAGTAACGGTGGCCCTAATCATGTCGGGAATTTCTGTGGTGCGCCAATTATGATAGATACCAAAACGGGGGAGGTTTATTACACCCCAATATATTACGTACTATCTCAATTTAGTCGAACAATTCGTCCAGGTGACAGGGCTTTGCAAGTTAACTCTCAGCTAGAGGATTTAGATTCGGATGCATTGCATGCCAGTGCTGCCATTAATAAGAACAATTTGCTCAGCACGCAATTGTTAAATACGACGAAAGAGCCAATAAGCTTCTCATTGCAAATTGGCAGTCAATTTGTTGAAGTTTTAATGCCTGCTAATGTAGTTCAAACCATTCGGGTTCAATTATAGCCATGAGTCTTTGAGAGTATTTCACATACTCTGAATATATGGATAAAGAGATAAGTATCAGTGAATAAACATCCTATTGAAACGATAGTTTTGCCAAACGGCGCAACATTAATATTTACTCCTTGCCCTGGAACTAAGTCAGTTGGGCTTAACGATACATTGGAGCAATTCCAACAGCAGGGGGTCTCAATGTTGCTTACGCTGATGTTTGATAACGAAATGGCGGCAAACGATGTTATGAAGCTACCTGAGCTTTGTCTTAAGTTTCAGATTAAGTGGCTGCAGTTGCCCATTGTCGATGATGAAGCGCCAAAACAAAAATTTGAACAGCGCTGGCAAAGGTATAAACAACTAATTTTGCATGAGATAAAGAACAGAGGCAATGTAGCAGTACATTGCAAAGGAGGTACTGGTCGAACAGGAACCGTCATTTCTTTATTGCTGTTAGAGCTTGGCTGGCCGGTACACAAAATTAAACAAGAAGTACAAAGGGTAAAACCACAAGCATTAACGATCCAAAAGCAAATATATTATTTAAATTCCCAGGTAACAGGTTCTGATGAACAGTTCTCATGATGATAATTACCTCATTGCAAAGTAATGGCATTTTACAAATAGATAATTATTTTGATCGGTAAATAGCACGGTAGGGGAGATGGGTAATTGCTTTGGGAAGAATCGGTCGAAACGAGAAGATCTGAATCTGGTTATTGTATCTAGTAGCCAGATTATACAAAATAAAACGCTAAGATCACTCACAAAATATACCAGCTGGTGTACCATTTATTGAAAGTCTCCAGTTCTTTTCCTTTATTCCACCTAGGTTTTTTTTGGGGATGGATGATGTTGTACATAATAGTGCTCCTTTGGTTAAAGGGACTATAAGTATGGCTCATAGCGAATGTTCAAAGCGCGCATAACGGGCGTTGGTGAATATTATAGCTGACGTCAACTCACGGCCAATTTCAGCCACCTGTATAATTGACTAATTTGTAAAAACGTAAATACCACCTCAGATGAGGTGGTAAACTTAAACTATCGATTTATGTTATCTAAGCTTTCTTCGAAACATCCCTACCAAAGGTAACAGGAACAGTAGAAGCCCCAACGAACCCGCCTCTTTACTTTCTTTTTCTGCAATAATGTTAATAATTACGGTTTCACTCATCTCACTTACACCGTCACTAACTGTAATTTTGAAAGCTAGCTCAGTATCACCAAAATCGTTTGGAGTTGAGAATGCTAGTGTGTCGCTACTTGCTTCAAAAGTAATGTCATGACTTGTTGTCTGTTCCCATAAATAAGTCAGTGTATCCCCATTACCGTCACTTGCATTCGCTGCAATAGTTACAATATTACCCGCCACTGAATTTTTGAAGGTTACAGGTGCTACAACTGGAGGCATATTTATCGGTTCAATTGCATCACCACAAGCTGCCCCAAATATGTTTTGAACCCACTCTGGATGGTCAATAAATGGATTTCGATTTCCCTGATACTCATACACAACATTGTTGCGATTTATTTCCCATTCACTTACAGGATCTTCTTGATGCCAAGCGTATAATGAGCATAACTTGCCAAACTCAGGGCTACCTGATTCAGTTTCAACAGTGTCCACTAAGAGCAAGTCTGGGGTATTGTCACCATCTGCGCCTGCATAACGAATATCCATATAAAACATCATTCGAGCAACATCACCTTTCATTACGTCGCGTGGCTCAAAAGAGTTTTCATCTTTTTTATTCTCAGGAGCCTCTGTTAACGCTGTGCCGCCATTGTCAAAGTCAAGATTGCTACGGGCTGAATTTATAGACGCATCTGCGGGGCGTAAATGGTGTGCATCGGTATAACCATTTTGGTCACTGTTTGGAAACCCATGACTTTTTGCCCAAACATGTTCGCGATTCCACGCATCGCCACTATTACCAATGAGACCAGCATTCAGGCCTTTTCCGATTGATTTCCCACTGTAAATGAGCAGAACTTTACCGCTATCGCTAGGATCTTCATCTGATTCACTTACAACCGTCCAAACTTCGCTATACGTTAGTTTCTTATGGTTTTTACTGATATCGCTATTGATAGCGCTACGTAAAGTGTCATTGTCAGCCACTAACGCATTCGCATAATAGACATTATCGTCAAAATCATTGTTGTTGGCTATTTTGGCTAACGTAGGACAGTTCGAACAAACATCATCGCTCAAAACTTCCTCAGGAACCGTTTCGACATTTTCACAAATTCCTTCACCTATACACCCTAGGCCATCACTCGTGTCTTTGTCGAATACTATCCATTGATCTAAGCTAATACCAGGGTAGGCATCATCGATTACTTTGTCGCCTGCAACAACTGTCAACTTGCGACGCAATGTTTTATCTTTGGTGTTAAATTCACCGTCAGACCACGATGTGCCTGGGTCAGTACCGATTTGACCTATACTATCTACTACAGCTCCATTTAATGTTAATAACAAACCATCATCACCATTAAACCAGGTCACTGTGGACTCTATGCCATTGAGGATCTTAAATCGATTCTCAGCACCTGAATTATAAATAACTAGTGTGCCCTTGGCCGCAATCTTCCCTGTCAAGTCCAAGCTTTGGCTTGACGAAATGGCATCTGCTCCGTTTGAATGTAGTGAAACAGCATATCCTGCTAAATCAACTTCAGTATCAGAAGTATTAGCAATTTCTATTGCTTTGTTATTGCTGCCACCTTCAATATATTCTGAGAATACGAGTACAGATTCGGCTGTTTCCAAAGACGGCTGTGGCTCTGGTTCCGGTGTTGGGGTCGGTGTAGAACTTCCTTCGCAAGCAGCAACGCCAGGACAACCTAGACCATTGCTGGTGTCTTTTTCAAACGTTTCCCATTCATTATTATTACCAGGAAAAGCATCATTAACAACTGTGTCCCCAGTTGTAATGCTCGCTAACCTTCTAAGTGTTTTATCTTTAGTGTCAAATGCACCGTCAGCCCAAGAATCCCCAGGATCGGTTCCTACTTGACCAAAACTATCTACAATGGTGCCATTAAAAGTTAGTGTTAAGGCATCGTCTCCGTTAAACCAAGTAACTGTGGATTCAATCCCTTGTGGGGCAGGTTTTTTGAAGGCGTCTGCCGCTCCTGCATTATAAACGACTAGGCTTGCGCCTTCAGCTAACTCCCCTGTTAAAGTTAACGGGTTCTTAGCTTCTGTTTGACCATTTGAATGTAAAGACAATACGTAACCAGTCAGATCTAGAGTGCCAGTCCCCATATTTGTAAGCTCAATAGCTTTGTTATTACTACCACCTTCCACGTATTCTGTAATAATCAACTCAGCATTAGTGACCGCCGTAAAACCTAAAGCGACAGTTAAGGCCCCGAGTTGTAATTTCGATATTTTATTCATCGTTAATTTCCATTTTTAATATGCATATACACGCAGTTTTTGCGCAAATACGAAAGCTGTAGCTGACCAAAGTGCAATTGATTATTTGTTATTATTTTGTCAGCTACATGTTAACTATTAACATCTAAAGAATTGCTTGTCGTGATAAGACGAGCTCACTTGCGAATAAATGTGATAAAAATCACACGATTACGGTGTTCGTTGTGGTGATAAGAGTTTAGAGGTGAGATAGCTTCTAATTGATAAAATTGCTATTTCACTTTTATTGGAATGCTGAATTTTTTATTAAAACCATTAATAGTAAGTGTCTCTTGGTTATCCAGTTAATTTGAAAAGCTTTTATAACAATACGAGACTTATGAGATTGCCATCGTTCTACGCTGGTGAGTTCAAACCGAGCTTTATAACACAGTGCCAAGCGATTAGTGACCTTCGATTTTGCAATTTTGAAGAGTTAGGTGATTATGATTAACTAAAATGTATCGTTAGTTGGCATCTGGTTGCCAAAAACGGCCTGTTTTTGGGATTATTTTAGTTCAGTTAAACTTCCGATTACGGCCACTTTCGGACACTGAGCGTAACCTAAGTTGAACTTTTATCCCAACCCCCTATAGGTCATATTTTTATTTTATCAATGCATTACTATCAAATATTGTAGTTATTTTTGATGGCAGCAGCAATGAGATATTGCTTGCTATTACCTTGTAAAGTAGGCTAACTTCCAGCACATGTTGTTAGTGCGCTAGGAGGGCGGTTATCAATCATTACTCAAAAGTACAATACCCAAATGGTGGTCTTTGCTCTACATGTCTTGATGGCAATGTAAATGCTGCAATGGGAGCTTTACTAGGTACGTATACTGATTCACAGGTGTATTTCCCTAACGGTAAAAATGCTGGCACCTTTAGTCATGGGAATATTTATAAAGTTGGTGGTGAAAAAATTGGTTCTTACGATATAGACAATATTTATTTTTTAAATGGTGAACTAGCTGGGTTTTATTCTGGCGTGGAAGCAAGTGCTGCCGCCACTTTTATTTTGTCAATCTATGGGCGCAATCATTAGCACTAAAAAGCTATTAAACAATCACAAACTGTAGTTAGCCTTTGCAGCTTCACTGATTACTATATTATTTCGAGTTAATTAGGGCGTTATTGCTGCAACCTGAGTGTCTCTTATGTGTTGGTTAGCGACCTTTGAATTACTCTCCGAACCAACCGCTAAACAGAGGGCGCTTAACGGCCAATAACGGACTCTGAGCTATCGAGCTAGAACTCATTTCGGTTATGGTGATTTTTTAAACTTCACTGCATTTTTCTAATGTCCCATAACTTTATCTTTGGCATGCAATAAGCCTAACATTGATACTTTATAGGCTTTCAAACTCATTGAATTTTCGTTATATTTTTTCTATCGTACTTATTAAACCGTACTATTATTTATTTACGGAGTTTATAACACTATGAGAAGTATATTGATTTTTATTGCCGGTGGAATATGTGTGATTG
>CAKZQF010000165.1 GCA_937139475.1 uncultured Gammaproteobacteria bacterium
GCGTCTGGATCGTCAACGGTTCCAGAGAGTGCAGGGGTCGTGTCATTGGTGGTTGCATCATCCATGGTCACGGTTGGAGCAGCTGTATCTATCATGGTTGTATCTGAAACAGCACCCTGATTTCCAGCAGCATCTTCGACAGTCATTGTAACTGTCCACTCGCCATCAGTTAACTCTGAAAAATCTTGTCCGACAATGATAACTTGACCATTTTCGTCGACTGAAATTGCCGAAGGGTCAATGGTAATTTCAATCTCACCGTTGCTCACAACGACACTTATGATGGATGCACTAGGTTCAATTTGACCTGAGAATGAAACATCAGTGATTTCGTCAGCACTTAACATGTCATCGCCACCGTCATTAAAGGCAATGCTGTTGGCATCATCGTCCCCAACGCCCGGAGCGGTGGTATCAATAGTCACTTCGCCCTCGGAGTTGCCCTCGTTGCCTGCGGCATCGGTCGCAATGACCGTAACGGTGGTCGTGCCTTCCGCTAATTCAGCGACGACATCTTCAGCCAAAGTCCAAGTACCGTCGCCATTGTTTGTCGCTTCATACTCAACACCATTAATGCTCACGATGACTTGTGCATCGGGATCATCAATAGTTCCTGTGAGTTGAGGTGTTGTGTCATTTGTAATTAAATCATCAAAAGTGACTATAGGTGCTTCATCATCTTCATTAGGAGGAATTATTACGGTGCCATCATCGTCGCTGTCACTGCTTAAAGCAACAGCCGTCAGAGCAACTCCGCCAAGTACAAGTGGCCACCACATGACGGCCGTGTCGGTATCTTCATAGCCTAAGCTCTGGTAGGTTTCATCGTCGTCACCTAACTCTTCAAGAAAGTCTTCGGTTAAACCTGTTTGTGGAACAAAGAAGTAGTAGTCACCGTCTTCAGCTAAACCGGAAAATTTTGGCGGTGTGCTGAGAGCATAATAGCCTTCAATGATTACGTCTGCGCTTGCATCTTCTGTTGCGTCACCAAAATGAAGTTCTAAGTTGTCGCCGTGACGTTTGAAGAAGACTTGTTGAGGTGCGACGCCTGTTGCAGAGTCGAGTAATTCGAAGCGAACATCACTTTGAGCATTGATTGTCAATGTGCTCGAATCTTTCGTTAAAGAGTGGCTCTCGACCACGCGCTCACCGTTGTGAACAATAATTTCATAAACTTTGTTCATGACATCGTCTCAGATAATTTAATAAAGGTAGGAAAGCGCACTCACTTTGTGAGTGCGCTTAACCATTACAATTAGTTGGCTTGCAATACGCTTACGGTTACGCGCCGATTGGGTTGCAAGCATTGAATAAGCTCATCATGCGCTAATGATGCTGGGCAATTCGTGACAACAGGGTCAGCGGAACCAAACCCGAATACTTGAATAGGACCTTCAAAACCTTTTGATTTTAGATAATTCGCAACAGCTTGGGCGCGTTGTTCGGATAGAGTTTGGTTATAGTCTTGAGTACCTAGGTGATCTGTGTAACCTGATACGGTGACACGTAGCTTCTGCGAGTCATTAGCTTGAATGAAACGAACGACTTCGTCTAATGGATGCGTCACTACGACATCCATAATATCGGCTCCATCAAAGGAAAAGAGGGCTTCGAAATCCAAGTTGAATGTTTTAGGTTGCTCAGGGACAACGCAATTTGCCTGATAACGTGGTACTAAAAATGAGCGTGGTTGATGCTCACCAATAACGTCGTTGATACGTGCATGCGATGATACTTGATAGCTCACGCCCGGCATCTTGGATGTCGGTATTAATTTAACGAAATGCACAGTGTTTTCAGTGGCTGTGATTTCAATTGAAGTGGCTGCAAATCCCACTTGAGTAATCTGAAAGTTGTGAGTGCCTTTGCAGACTGGAAGAATGGTGTATTGCTGAGGATGTAGGCCAGAGATAACGTTACCTTGGGTTGAGATAACCAATGCGCTGGTAGCAGATGACTTAGTGTCAACGAGAGAGTCATTAAAGAACACAACTTGAGCAGTTGCATGCGTAGTATTGGTTGAAAGTGACGTTTGCTGTGGTTGCCCAGTTAAAAACTCCCCCGATGTTGTGCAGGCTGATAATAATGTCATGGTAGTCGCAACCAAAAAAAATTGTAGGAAGTATTTTTGACATTTTTTCATGTATTTGTTTTTTTGGAGCAACCAAAATAAATTCCGCATATCAAAAAAGTCTAAGCACTTAGCCAAATTAAAGTTAATTATCATAAATTATAATTATCAAATCCTTGTTAAATTTAATTAATTATCGGTAATTTTTCTGAGAGTGTCAATAGCTTAAATTTTCTACTGTCCTACTACTTCCAATTAATATGGGAGAATATTTCATCAGTTTTTTTACAAATGGTGTTTTCGTTCCAGCCATTGTATTTTTTGCTCCAGACACAGGCGTAACGCCAAGTCGTCCTTGAAGGCAAGATTGGCACGCAGTCGCTTGAGCCAAATCCACATAGCTTCAGCCGGACTTAACTCCGGTAAATATGGCGGCAGGATTTTAGTGATAAACGCTTCAGAAGGTCAGGCGTTGGCAGCCAAGAATTTAATGGCTTTGCTCCTGTGCACGGGGGCATTATCCCAGATAACCCGCAGCTTACAGGCCAATAGCGCAGCAGCTTTTTCAGAAACTCGACCACAGTGTCGCTCGTGACATGGCCAGACGTCCAGTTAAAATACGTCTGCCCTTCAGGGAAACAGTCCCGGTGACTATAAAGAGTGGCATCTGGCCCCGCTTGCCTTTCTCTATAGGAGGTTTGCATACCGCAGTGAAGGTCTTGGCATGATGCGAGCACAGGTGAAGCTGGACTCATCGGTAAATATCAGGATTTCACTCTTTTTCTTCACCTGATTTTCTTAACGCTGGTCAGCTGACCTTCTGCTAGGACCTCCCCAGCGACGCAGTACCTTGCTCATATGTGACAGGCTTTATTAGCTCCTGGCCAGATTGGCAATAGCATCAGCGATACGTTAAGGTATCCAGCGTTGATCTTTATAATCGAATCCTGCAGGCCCCAGCTCTCCAAGCGCATTCAGAATGCGTGGTACCAGCGCATCCGGCTGCTTGGGCGGTGGCCTGGAATAGGCTTGGTTTTCAACGCACATTTGCCACTCTCCTTGGCTTGTTTGCTCCTCTGACTGAAGCGACCATGAGTTACCCATAGCCGTTTGGCGATATCGGTTTATTTCATGCCCTCTTCGACCCACCGCACTGCCAGCATTCGACGATATTTGAAAAAGTCTGCATCTATTAGGGTTGATCTTTTTTGAGTAAATATAAAATAGGAAATTTTGTATAATAATTTCGCCAAAAACCTTAATGAAATTGCCAATGCCCAGATTAATACTCGAAGATCAACACTGGTCTAAGCTGCGAGCTATATTGCTTGAAGACCGAGTATATGACAAGCCTTAATACAGAAATACGATGGAAGGTATTCTTTATCGAATGCGAGTTGACTGCCTTGACGAGATTTTGCAGAATTATGTGACTTATAGAACACTGTCTTCAGACGCTTTCTACTTTGGTCCCGCAAAGGTATTTTACAGCGACTTTTAAATAATTAATCTCTGAGTCAGACTTTGAGTGGATATTTGTTGATGGCAGCAAAGTTATACCAAATTAATTAAATTTATGATCTAATATCAAAATTCAGTTTCATCGATGTGATAGTGATTTACAGCCCTCTAAATTTATTAAGCTCTTCAATCAAACTAAAGATCCTAGATAGAAAGTGCCTATGCACGCACCGGCTCATTTCTTTGAAGGTAAATCTCGCTATCTGATTGCTGAGTACTTAAAGGTCAGCCGTACTAGCGTGAACAAATGGGTGAAACACTATCTTGACCATGGATTAGAATGCTTGGAAGAGCTACCTCGCTTGGGCCCCCTGCAAACTTGATGATGCAGCTTAAGCAGCTTAAAGCATACGTACTCGATTCTATAAACCGCACGGAAGGTGGTCGGCTAACATTAGAAGATATCCAGCAGTATATATCTGAGTCTTTTCACATAGAATACGAGTTGTCAGCCGTCACAGGCTCTTGAAAAGGCAAACTTCTCATGGATTAGCAGTCGCTCAATCCACCCTAAAGGAAACTTAGCTCACCAAGGAACTTAAAAAACTTCCAACTGAAAACGATCCTTCACACCACATGACACCTTCTTCCTGAACGCATTGATGTGTTGTTTCAGGACGAAGCACGATTTGATCAGTAAACTTCGACAACAAAGGTCTGAGCCGAACAAGGCTCACGCCCAAGAGTTGTGAAGCAGCAACAATTTGAATATGCCTATCTATTTGGTGCAGTGTGTCCAACGACTGGCGATACAGAAGCACTCATCTCACCTTTAGTTAATAAAGAAGTCATATATTCTCAGTTGAAGCAAATATCACAAAGGGCTCAACGAGGAAGAGTGGCTGTGGTCATCATGGACCGTGCTGCGTGGCACTTCAAAGATGGTTTGGTAGAGGGGGGGAGAATGTATTGTTTATTAGGCTTCCAGCTTATTCTCCAGAGTTAAACCCCATTGAATAAGTGTGGAGCTGGCTCAGGCAGCATAAGTTATCAAACAGAACCTTTGTAAACTACGATGATATTTTGGACAAGGTCAGTGAAGCATGGAATGCGTTTAACTTATGTGCTGGCGGGGTGAAATCATTATGCTTTAGGGAATGGATAAATCTAACCATTTAATTACTCAAAATGGTATTAATGCTCATTAGCGTAATGCTGGTGCAAATTCAAAATCGGATGAAGCCATTGATAAAAGTAAAAGCGGAAACATGAGTAAATTATATTTAGCCGTAGATAGCTACGGATTGCCGATTGAGTTTACGATAATGGGAGGTAAGGCTCATAATAGCAAGGCGGCTAAGTCCTTGATTGATATGTTACCATGTGCAAATTGCAGATAAAGACTTACAATATTGAAGTTATAAGGGAGCAAGTGAGAGAGCGAAACTCGATACCTAACACCGCTATAATGTCTAATTAAAAATAGGTAATGACGATATTGACTGGTGTTTATATAAGTATCGGTATTTAGTTGAAAATGCCTTTGAGAAATTAAAGAAGTACCGAGCAATAGCAACTTGGTACTATAAGCTCAAAGCAAATTATGAAAGTATGGAGCTTTGGCTTGTGTTATGTGTTGGCTACCAATGTGAAAGATCAACACGCCCTAATTTGCTGCATGTTGAATCATACCATTCCGCATAAAGATTAAATTAATTTAATCCATTCCCGATTGCACATTTTCTTCACTCGATCTGGTATCGAAATAAAGTGATTCCATGCCTTTGAAACTTCATCGACAATTTCGTCATAGCCCGAAAACACTCTATTGGATAAACA
>CAKZQF010000166.1 GCA_937139475.1 uncultured Gammaproteobacteria bacterium
TGAAAAGCATTAATAGCGCTTAGTAATTATTTCAAGTATAATGCGCAAAAAATTTAACAACCCTTTATTTTGGAGAGCTATAATGGCTATCGAACGTACTTTTTCTATCGTAAAACCTGACGCAGTTGCAAAAAACTACATTGGTCAAATCTACAACCGTTTTGAAACTGCTGGTCTTAAGATCGTTGCTTCAAAAATGATTCACCTTTCTCAAGAGAAAGCTGAAGGCTTCTACGCTGAGCACAGCGAACGTCCTTTCTTTGGTGCATTAGTTTCTTTCATGACTTCTGGTCCAGTTATGCTTCAAGTTTTAGAAGGTGAAAACGCTGTTGCTAAAAACCGTGAAATCATGGGTGCAACTAACCCTGCTGAAGCGTTTGCTGGTACTATCCGCGCCGATCTAGCTGATAGCATCGATGAGAATGCTGCTCACGGTTCAGACGCGCTAGAGTCTGCTGCACGTGAAATCGCATACTTCTTCTCAGACGAAGAAATCTGTCCACGTACTCGTTAATTTGAGGCTTGGCAATGAGCTAAGTTTTCGCTATCAAATTGATAGAGTAATGAAAAATTAGTTTGTGATAAAATCGGGGGTTTCTACCCCCGTTTTTACGTTTATGGATTAGTGTTTGTTAGTCTGTAAACGTAAAAACAACGTCGACCTTAAGTTGTTGCAAAAAGTGAGAATTAGTATGACCAATGATAAAGTAAACCTATTAAATTTTGATCGTGAAGCAATGCGAGCTTATTTTGCTGAAATCGGCGAGAAGCCTTTTCGTGCCGATCAGCTAATGAAATGGATTTATCATTTTGGCGTTACTGACTTTAACGAAATGAATAATATCAATAAGAAGCTGCGCGAAAAGCTAGCGCGCCTTACTGAAGTCAAAGCGCCTACGGTCAATACGGAACAACGTTCAACTGATGGCACGATTAAATGGTCAATGATGCTTGAGGGTGGCCAAGAAGTTGAAACGGTTTATATTCCTGAGGGCGACCGTGCAACACTTTGTGTTTCTTCACAGGTGGGTTGTGCACTTGAGTGTACGTTTTGTTCAACAGCGCAACAGGGTTTTAATCGTAATCTTTCGGTCGCCGAAATCATCGGCCAAGTTTGGCGTGCGGCGCAAGTCGTTGGCGTCAAGGGGGTTACTGGCGAACGTCCAATCACTAATGTAGTAATGATGGGAATGGGTGAACCACTGCTAAACTTGAAAAATGTGGTGCCTGCAATGAAGCTAATGTTAGACGATAACGGTTATGGACTCTCTAAGCGCCGCGTTACCTTATCTACCTCTGGTGTAGTACCCGCACTGGATATCCTAGGTGATCAAATTGACGTTGCATTAGCAATCTCACTACATGCGCCAAATGATGAACTTCGTGATGAAATCGTTCCGGTAAATAAAAAATATCCGATCAAGGAGTTTTTAGCTGGTGTTAAACGTTATGTCGAAAAATCGAACGCAAACCGTGGCCGGGTAACCATTGAGTATGTTATGTTGGACCATGTTAATGACTCAACGGACCAAGCTCACGAGTTAGGCAAGCTACTAAAAGACACGCCAGCAAAAATCAACTTAATCCCGTTTAACCCTTACCCAGGCTCGCCCTATGGGCGTTCAAGCAATTCGCGTATCGACCGCTTCAACAAAGTTTTGATGGAATATGGCTTTACTGTTATCGTGCGTAAAACCCGTGGTGATGATATCGATGCGGCTTGTGGGCAACTAGTGGGAGATGTTGTCGATAGAACTAAGCGAACTGCCAAAAAGCAGATGCAAGGAAACGATATTTCAGTCACAATGGTACGTTAACAACATTTTATTCAAGTTCCACAAAGGCGATTAAGCAAGCCGGCTTTGCGGCATTTGCTTATATAATAATACATAATGGATATGGGGAAATTATTATCAAGCTCAATAGTTTAATACTTGCAAGTAGCGTATGTGTAGGTTCGTTATTGCTTAGCGGCTGCGTAACCCAGCAATTTGTGATGAGTTTAGACAATGAAGTCAAAGAGCGTGTGATCAACACGCGCGAAGCCGCGATGGCAAGGCTTAAACTTGCCTTAGAGTATTTACAAAGTGGTAAGACTGAGCAGGCAAAACTCAACCTTGATAGGGCACTTCAGATCGACGATGAGCTTGATGGTATTCACGCAAGTTTTGCCTATTTCTACCAACAGGTTGGCGAGTACGACCAAGCGGATAAGTCTTATCGTGCTGCCCTGTCACAGTTTCCTAATAATGCAAATACGCGTAACAACTATGGTGCGTTCTTGTGTGAGCGAAAAGATTACGATGGCGCAAATACCCAGTTTCTAAAAGCGATAGAAACGCCAGAAAACACTGCAATGGCCAATAGTTATGAAAATGCGGGCTTATGTGCATTACGTGACAAAAACTGGAAGCGCTCAATCGGCCATTTATCTAAAGTGTTAGGATATGAGCGTAATCGCGCTCGTTCTATTCTAGGACTAACTACAGCTTACCTGCAAACTAATGATGTGGATGCCGCCACTCGTTATTTGCGTCTGTATCGTCAGCAATTTACACAAACGTCGCAAAGTCTATGGCTAGCGATTCAGATCGAACAAAAACTAGAAAACCATGCTCTAGCAGAGAAACTTGGCCAGATCCTACAGAGTAATTATCCTAGTTCCCTAGAAACAAAGTTATATTTGGGTAAGGTTATTTAATGAGCAGTGTCGTAGAAGAGGGTCAGGCTGAGTCACTGACCTTAGGCCAGCAGCTAAAAACAGCCAGGGAACAAGCTAAGCTTTCATTGGCTGATATTGAACGTACTTTACATGTAGCAATGAACACGTTACAAAGCATAGAGAATGATTCAATTGATCAAAGCATCAATCCATTATTTACCAAGGGCTACATTAAGAGTTACGCCGGTTTGTTAGGGCTAGATAAAGAGTACGTACTTTCTCTTTATGCGCAACAATACAGCGATGATGTATCCGTGAAGAAGATGCAAACTTTTTCAAATCGGACAAAGTTGAAAGAGCACAATAGCTATCTTAACTATGTTTCCTGGATTATCGTATTACTGCTGGGGGCTACCACTGTCGGGTGGTGGTATCAGCAAGAGACAACCGGGGAGTCTAGGCCTGCCTCGACTCAATCTCCTTCGAGCAATGATGAGCAGTTGAATTTGTTACAGGATCCTGCCTTGCCAATCGACTCTGAAGATAAGCAATCATCAGTGCCAGTCACCCAAGCGTTATTCACGTTCTCCCAGGATTGTTGGATAAAGGTAACTGATGCGTCCAACGACATTATTGCGATCGGAATAAAGAAACAAGGCACCAGCTTAACCCTAAGTGGTATAGCGCCGTTTGAGGTGAGCCTTGGCGCACCGAATGCGGTAGCTATTACTTATCTAGGTAACCAACTCGACATAACCCCCTATATTAACGGACAAACTGCACGATTTAGCGTGCCGCTGGAAAAATAATATGCACTCACAATCTCCAATTATCAGACGCAAATCAACACGCATAATGGTAGGTAATGTGCCTATCGGTGATGGTGCGCCAATTGCTGTGCAATCGATGACAAATACTTTAACCAGTGATGTTGAAGCGACTGTGGCACAAATCAAGCGTATCGAGGCTGCTGGAGCTGATATCGTGCGTGTCTCTGTGCCAACAATGAATGATGCAGAAGCGTTTAAAATTATAAAGCAGCAAACATCTATTCCATTAGTTGCTGATATTCATTTCGATTACCGTATCGCGCTGAAAGTTGCCGAATATGGTGCTGACTGTTTACGGATAAATCCCGGCAATATAGGTAAGGAAGAACGTATTAGAGCGGTAGTCGACTGTGCTAGGGACAAGAATATTCCTATCCGTATCGGTGTTAATGGTGGTTCGCTAGAGCGTGATATACAGGAAAAGTACGGTGAGCCAACGGCGGCTGCATTACTTGAGTCAGCTATGCGCCATGTAGATATTTTAGATAGATTGAACTTCGATCAGTTCAAGGTGTCTGTAAAAGCATCAGACGTGCATTTAGCTGTCGAGTCATACCGCTTGTTAGCAAAAGAAATTGCTCAACCTTTACATTTAGGTATCACCGAAGCCGGAGCATTTAGAGCAGGGGCGGTGAAATCTGCTGTTGGTTTGGGCATGCTACTAAACGATGGCATCGGTGATACGCTTCGTGTTTCACTGGCGGCTGATCCTGTTGAAGAAATAAAAGTTGGCTTTGATATTTTAAAATCGTTACGTATTCGTAGCCGCGGCATCAACTTTATTGCATGCCCTAGTTGTTCGCGTCAGGAATTTGATGTGATATCTACGGTCAATGAACTTGAAAACCGACTAGAAGATGTTGTAACACCAATGGATGTTTCGATTATTGGCTGTGTCGTTAACGGCCCTGGCGAAGCGTTGGTTTCTGACATTGGCTTAGCGGGTGGTAACAAAATGAGCGGGTTTTATGAAGATGGCGTGCGCCAGAAAGAGCGCTTAACCAACACAGAATTGGTTGATTCGCTAGAGGCCAAAATTCGCGCAAGATTAGCGAACCAAGTCAATAAACTTAATGTCAAAGAGCTTTGAGGTTAGGGATTAACCACATTATCGATTACACATAAGATAGCAGTGGAATATACTGAGCAAATTAAGCATAATGTTTAAAATTTTTCGTTGCGTATTTGTTACGCAAATGAAGTAGATAACTAAGAATTATAGGTAATATAGTGGCAAAATTTATCCAAGCCATTCGCGGTATGAATGACTGTCTGCCAACCCAGACACCTCTTTGGCAAGTTGCTGAACAAGCAGTACGTGACACCGTTGCTGCATATGGTTATAGCGAAATTCGGACGCCGATCGTTGAAAGTACAGATTTATTTAAACGTTCTATCGGTGAAGTAACTGATATCGTTGAAAAAGAAATGTATACCTTTGCAGATCGTAATGGTGATAGCTTGACCTTACGCCCAGAAGGAACGGCTTGTGTGGTACGTGCCGGCAATCAGCATGGCCTACTCTATAATCAAGAGCAGCGCTTATGGTATATGGGGCCTATGTTCCGCCATGAACGCCCACAGAAAGGACGTTACCGTCAATTTCACCAATTTGGTGTTGAAGTTTACGGTATTAGTGATGCACAAGCTGATGCTGAAGTCTTACTTATGTCGGCACACCTATGGAAGAAGTTAGGTATGTCTGACCATGTGCGCCTTGAGATTAATACACTGGGCGATAATCATGAACGTGCAGAATATCGTGATGCGCTAATTGCCTACCTAGAACAGCATAAAGAAGCGCTTGATGAAGAATCTGAGCGTCGTATGTATACGAACCCACTGCGTGTTTTAGACACTAAAAACCCTCAGGTTCAAGCCATTCTTGGAGATGCTCCCAAGCTTTCTGAGTACCTGGGTGAAGAGTCAAAAGCACATTTTGAAAAATTATGTGAACTGTTACGCCTAGCAGGCATCCAATACCAAGTTAACGAGCGCTTAGTTCGCGGGTTGGATTACTATAACCGTACGGTATTTGAATGGGTTACCGATAGTTTAGGTGCTCAAGGTACTGTGCTTGCCGGTGGTCGTTATGACGGTTTGGTAGAACAACTCGGCGGTAAATCTACTCCCGCAGTTGGTTTTGCTATGGGAATAGAGCGCTTAGTATTAATGCTAGAAGCATTAGAGTTAGCTAATGATGTTCCAAGTGTGGTTGATGTATACGTTTGTGCAATGGGAACCAATGCGCAAAACCACTCACTAGTGATTAGTGAAGAGTTACGCCAACAACATCCTGGGCTACGTGTAATGAAACACAATGCCGGTGGCAACTTTAAAAAACAAATGAAAAAAGCAGATCAAAGCGGCGCGAAAATCGTGTTGATTTTTGGTGATGATGAAATTGAAAACGCGCAAGTTAGCGTTAAATATTTGCGTGAAGATAAGCCACAACTGACCGTGTCAATGAATGAGCTATCGACACTATTAAAAGAATTATAAGGAGTATATTGTGGAAATTTACAGCACAGAAGAACAACAAGAAGAAGCAATTAAGCAGTTTTTAAAAGACAATGGCGTTTCGCTTGTTATTGGGGCTATCGTTGGCCTTGGCGGTATTTGGGGGTGGAACTATTATCAAGAGGCCGAGTTAAATACTATCGCCCAGAATTCAATCGAGTTTGCGAAAGTTGAAAAAGCCGACAATGTAGTGGCTCAAGGCGAGTCATTCGTCGCTGCTCATGGTGACACACAATATGGCCAGCTAGCCCAGTTATTGATGGTTAAATCATTGGTTGAAAGCAAAGACTATGACAAAGCAATCACCATCTTAAAAGATGTTATTGCGAGTGACGTTGATAGTTCAGTTAAAAGTGTGGCGACTGTTCGCTTAGCACGTATAGAGCTTGCCACGGGCAAAACTGATGCCGCGCTAGCAACTTTAAATACTATTGCTGATAAGGCTTTTACTACGATTAAGAATGAACTATCTGGTGATGCTTATATTGCTAAGGGTGAGTTAGAGCAAGCACGTGCCGCTTATCAGGCAGCACTAGATGCTGCAGGTGAGCAAGTTAGTAGTGACTTGCGCATGAAGTTTGATGATTTAACACCAGCTGTATAAGGGCTAGCAATGAATAAGTGGTCAAAACTATTTGCTTTCGCAGCAATTGCATCAAGTGTATTAACAGGCTGTTCGTCAAATGATGAAGAGATAAAAATTGCACCATTGCCGTTAATTCAAGCAAGTGTAGAACTTAATAACGACTGGGACCATAGCGTTGGAAACGGTAGTGAAGGTTACTTCTCAAAGCTAATGCCGGCAGTGGCTTACGGTAAAGTATTTG
This sequence comes from uncultured Gammaproteobacteria bacterium, assembly GCA_937139475.1. GTDB lineage: Bacteria > Pseudomonadota > Gammaproteobacteria > Enterobacterales > Psychrobiaceae > Psychrobium. The sequence goes on from CAKZQF010000166.1 coordinate 6,840, forward strand.
CCAGTGATCGAAGTGGTGTTGTTGCCGCCTTTGATCAAAATGATGGTAAAGAATTATGGAAAGTCTCATTAGCTGAAGATAGCGGCTTATTTTCTAGTTCACAGAGCGCACAGTTATCAGGTGGTATTGCCACTGGTTACGACAAAATTGCTATTGGCGCTGAAAGTGGTGTTTTATTCATACTAAACCAAGAGGATGGGAGCATCCTTTGGCAAAAGCAAATTGATGGAGAGATCCTGTCTAAACCCTTATTTGCAATGAATAAAGTAGTTGTGGTCATGGGTAATGGTAAAGTCATGGCTTTTGACCTGCAAACTGGTGAGGAAAGCTGGACTTATCAACAAGATGTGCCTGCGCTTACGTTGCGTGGTACGTCAGGCATCATTGAGAACCAAGGGGCTGCATTCTTTGGGTTACCTAGCGGTAAGATTGCGGGTGTACTTGTTGAAGATGGTCGCGCAATTTGGGAAGCAATTGTAACACCTGCTGCTGGCGGTAACGAATTAACCAGCATCATTGATGTTGATTCTACGCCAATTATTTTAGGCGGCACCATGTATGCGGTCGGTTACAATGGCAACCTTGCTGCGATTGAAGTACGTTCTGGCAAAGTGTTATGGAAACGTGACTACAGTGCCTTTAAGGCATTGGCGATCAATGGTTTCAATCTTTTCCTAACCACGGAAAAAGGCCATGTCTTTGCTATTGACCGTCGTTCTGGACTTGAAGTATGGAGTCAGATGGGATTGGAAAACCGTGAGGTTACTGCGCCTGCCGTGATTGGTGAATATGTTGCTGTTGTAGATTTCGAAGGCTACTTGCATCTGCTTTCTCAGGAAAGTGGTGAGTTTGTTGGTCAAAAAGAAATTGATGATGATGGTCACATCGCGACACCATTAAGTGTTGATGGACGGTTATATCTGCAATCTAAAGATGGCTTATTGTCGGCACTTTCTATAAAATAGCGCCAATTAAAGAAACTTATTCAAAAGCGGTCCGGGATAGACATCTGACGGGCCGCTTTTGGTTTTTATGGAGAGGATAAAATGCTTCCTGTTGTTGCCCTTGTAGGCCGCCCCAATGTTGGTAAATCCACATTATTTAACCGTTTAACTCGTACCCGTGATGCACTAGTTGCGGATTTCCCGGGTCTTACTCGTGACCGTAAATACGGTCAGGCTAAATTAGGTGGTTATGAGTTCTTGCTTATCGACACTGGTGGTATCCAGGGAGACGAAGAGGGCATTGATGCATTAATGGCAGAGCAATCGTTACAAGCGATTGAAGAGGCCGATGTTGTTTTATTTTTAGTTGATGCACGTGACGGTGTGATGATTGCTGATGAAGCTATTGCTAATCACTTGCGTCAGTTGGACAAAACGGTATACCTTGTTGCAAACAAGACTGATGGCGTAGATATTGACTCAGTTACCGCTGATTTTTACTCCCTAGCGTTAGGCGACATTCACCCAATCGCGGCTGCTCATGGTCGTGGTGTACAGGTACTTATTGAAACATCTTTACGCCCTTATGCGTTAGAGATGGGCTTACTTAACGTGGATGAAGAAGTTGATGAATGGGCCGAAGAAGAAGAGTTAACAGAAGAGTCTGCTGAAGAGCAAGCAAAAGCGCTTCAAGCATTACCGATAAAGTTAGCGATTATTGGTCGTCCAAATGTTGGTAAATCTACCCTCACCAATCGTATTTTAGGGGAAGAGCGGGTAGTTGTTTATGATATGCCCGGCACGACCCGTGATAGTATCTACATTCCGATGGAACGAGATGAGCGCGAGTATGTGATTATTGATACTGCGGGTATTCGTCGCCGTAAGAATGTTAATGAAGCGGTTGAAAAGTTTTCAATCATCAAAACACTTAAAGCAATCGAAGATGCCAATGTGGTTCTATTGCTAATTGATGCGCGTGATAATATTTCGGATCAAGATTTGAGTCTATTGGGCTTCTCGCTTAACGCTGGTCGTTCAATTGTTATTGCAGTCAATAAGTGGGATGGCTTAGAGAATGATGCGAAAGAACGAATTAAGTCTGAATTAGACCGCCGCCTTGGCTTTGTGGACTTTGCTCGTATTCACTTTATTTCTGCATTGCATGGCAGTGGGGTAGGCAACTTATTTGATTCGGTTAACGAAGCATATAACTCTGCGACTAAACGTACCACAACGTCCATGCTTACTAAAATCATGCAAATGGCGGTTGATGATCACAATCCACCAATGTTCGCTGGTCGCCGTGTTAAATTACGTTATGCTCATGCCGGTGGCTACAACCCACCAGTGATTGTTATTCATGGTAATCAGGTTAAAAAGCTCGATACGTCATATAAACGTTACTTAATGAACTATTTCCGCCGTACCCTAGAAATTATGGGTACGCCAATTAAAATTGAATTTAGAAATAGTGATAACCCATTTGAGGGCAAGCGAAACAAGCTAACGCCTAACCAACAGCGTAAGCGAGACCGCTTAATGCGCCATCATAAGAAGAAATAATCTTCGACTATTAAGAAACCGCCCTATGGCGGTTTTTTTGTGCACTAAAAAAGGTGAAACAGGAAACAATAAGTCATTCAAATTGATTCTGTATACGTTTTAGCCAATTTATTGGCGATAAACCGCCTTAATCGCCAACTTAGCTTTGACGCTCGAATTAATGCTTTAATGTTTGACTTGTTCATTACACCCTTTAGTTCCGCTAACTTAATAACATCCCAGTCATTAGGACGGTTTGGTAATAGAACATTCATCATATGCTTAAATACAATACTTTGTTTATTCGCATGATATTTTTCAAGGTCAAATACATCAGAATACTGTTCTAAACTACCCAGTAATTCTAGCGTCATTAATTGTCTAGAGCATTTCCAGCATTGAGAGCAATTTGGAATATCACTCTTGAGTCGCTTAGCGGGGTCTCCTACGCATACATCAAGGTACTTATAGGAAGTTTCATAATCACTGATTAATTCAACTTTTTGCAACCTTGATAAGTTTGTGCCGATAGCTCTAAACTCTGTGGCTTCGGTAGAAAACAGAGGCAATAAAATGGGATCAGCATAGGACATATCATAAGTTTTACTGACCCCTATAGATGGATACTCGAAGGTAGATGAATAATAATATCTACTTATCGCTCCACCTAGAGCGAGAATAGCTGCTGCCGATCTTATTGAATGAGTTGCTTGGTATGACAATCCTTCAAAGAATTCGTCAATATTAGAATCAATTATTAACGGCTTATAATTATGATTTACACAGAATTCAGTTAGGCGAGTTGCATACTTTTTTAGCATTTTTCTAGCATTATCACCTTTCCCCATAGCACCGACATTTAATGTTGCTAAGTAATTTGGTTTTAACGCTTGGCTATCTCCCAACAAAGCCAGAGACGAGAATGAATCCACCCCAGCAGAAAATCCTGATGCAGATTGATAGTCATTTGCTTTACAGCGCAGCGCCATTTCATCGACATGGATTTTTATTTGAGAAAGGTCAGGATTCTGAATATGAAGTATTTTTTGAATATCAGAGCATAAAAAGTAATACAGTGAGGATGATATTGTTCCCGAAATAATTAAATCAGATTTTGCTAACATAGCAGGTATTAAAAGAGCTGTAGCAACCCAATCTACTGAGCTGGAATCAACATAGCTGTCAAACTCCTTTGGATAGGTTAGCCATAAGCTTTTATTTTCACCTAACCAGTCAATGTCGCAATATACTTTATAGTTTTCACCTTTAACTTTTCTAGGCTTTGATACTTTTATAACATCCATGAGTTTAATGCTCTCCCTTTGAGCCACACATGTGGCAACCTGTTAATATTTTTAACAATAGTAAAGTTGTAATAAGTCAGTCAAATGCTAAAGAAAGTGACAAGTTTTCGTTAATTAAATAGTCTAAAACTCCTGTAACTTAGGATAGTTTCTGTTGTGCTGGGGATTTAAGGAATCTATGTCGCCAGCGCAAAGCTGTTGTTTCTACCACCCCAAGTAACTCTGCTACTCGCCTAATAGGTGATCCATCAAGCAGATATTCAAGCTTCTTAGCCCACAGTTCATGTTTTCTCAGTTGAGCTAGTGGAGTTTTGGTTAGGACAATTGATTATAGTACAAAATTAGAGATCAACAACTCACGCAAATAGAGCCGGAAAATTATTTATACAATGGGGTATTAATCCTTCCTTTAAAATTCTTTCTTCTATACTAACTAGCCAATGCATTAAATTACAGTCACTTGTGCTCGCTCAATTTCTGTTAGCACAACAAAATTACATAATTAATGCATTTGGTATAAATACTGGCCTAGAACGGTATCTGATCATTTTTCAGAGTGTAAAAGCCAGATCATTTACTTTTGAACGCAAATACCCGGCCTTAGAAAGCTTAATACAAAGACCGCGATTTGCTCATCAATATTTATTTGGCAAGGATTGAATACTTGAGAAGGGATATACAAGTTTTAAGGGGCATAGCGGTTCTGGTAGTGGTGATTTTTCACGGCAATCTAGGCGTTTTAGAGCAGGGGTATCTCGGCGTTGATGTCTTTTTTGTACTTTCAGGGTTTTTGATCACCACAATCATTTTAAAACAGCTAGAGAATAGTCAGTTTTCATTTTCGCAATTTTATTTAAGAAGAGCGAAAAGATTGCTGCCGGCGCTTTATTGTACTTTAGCATTCACTACGTTAGGTAGTTTATTGTTGTTAACAACATTGCAATGGCAGGAGTATTTAAACCAACTGATTAGCGCACTCACTTTCACCGAAAATATGCTGTTACCTTCACAAACTGGATACTTTGAAAGTACTTCAGAAGGGAAACCACTGTTACATATTTGGTCGCTGTCTCTGGAAGAGCAATATTACTTTGTGTTGCCAATTTCGCTGTATTTTTTGTCAAAAAAATATCGCCTTTATGGTTTGTCGCTACTGCTAATCGTTAGTCTATGCTGGTGTATGGCTTGGGTGTACAGTAATAACCAAGCCGCGCCCCTATTGTGGAGGATCGCTGAGGCTACAAAGTCAGAGTGGGCATTTTATCTCTTATTCACCCGAGGGTGGGAACTGTTAGCCGGATCTATCTGTGCATGGTTTATGTTGTACAAACCTGGCCTGGATGTGCCTGTATTAATCAAGTTTATGTCACTCATCTGTATTTTTGTTGTTTGCTCATTTAGCATCAACAGTGAGCATCCCAGTATTGAGTCCATCGTTGTTGTGTTAGCAACAACGACAATCCTGATAGGGCAAAAGAACTGGTTACCCAGTCATGCGTTAATTCATCTATTAGAAAAAGTAGGCGATTGGTCTTATTCAGTTTATTTGGTCCATTGGCCATTGTTCGCCTTTGCATTTTTAGCTTATGTTGGAGATGTTCCTATTCATGTCAAAATTGCGTTATTGATTGCCTCATTTCTTTTAGGTTACTTACAATATCGATATGTTGAGTTGCCATTTAGAGTTGGAAAGTTAAGTAATATTTTTGCAACTTGGAAAGCCATTATAGCGAGCACTTTGCTGTTCTTGACCATGCCAATACTGTCCGTTTATGGAACTAAAAATACGAGCGACCCATTTTCTGATATCAGGCGTGTTAATCAAGGTCTTGGTAAGGGGTGTGATGGTTCATTTGATAACAAAAGTGTGCTGAAGCCAGACTGTATGGCTGATGATGCACCGGATGTTGTAGTGTGGGGAGACAGCTATGCGATGCATTTAATCCCAGGCTTGTTGATTCGAAACCCTAATCTGGCCCAGTTGACCAAAAGCGCTTGCGGCCCGCTAATCGGCTTAGCGCCAATTATTGGTAAATACGACTCGGTATCGGCAAAATCCTGCCTTAGGTTTAATGAAAATGCGTTTGACTATATAAAGAGTACGCCGAGCATTACCCATGTTGTCCTTAGCTCAAATCTCTCAATCTACCTGGATTTGAGCAAAGGTGATTACTTAAGTCATGAGGGGATCGTAGAGGCTAACAGAGAAACACTTATTAAAGCTTTTACCTACACTATCGTTAAGCTCCAAGCGTTGGGGTTAAAGACAATCGTTGTTTCGCCACCACCAATCGCAGGCTTTGACATAGGGGAGTGTTTAGAAAGAAAGTATGGCCCCGCCTTATTATTACGCGACAGCTGCAACATTAAATATTCTACTTATCAAGTTTATCAAAAGCGCGTTAATGATACGCTCACGGAAATTGAAAAAGTATCTAAGGTTGTCTGGCTAAAAGACATCTTATGTAAAGGCAAAACCTGTATGACGGAGATGGAAAAGACGTTTATATACCGAGATAGTGGGCACCTATCAATTGATGGTTCGGTCCAAGTCCTCAAGCAAGTAGATATTAAATCTTAAAACGGTTGGTGGTTTTACCCATTAGGTGCTTACCTATGTTGCCACAGCGCCGAATAAGCGCCGCGGCAGTATTAAGCTATTAGCTAAGGGGTGTAATAAGTTGGCGAGTTTGGTCCAACGGGCATGCCCAATAGGAAAACCCAAACATAGAATAGGACTATCCAGCCAACCATAAAGATCATGCTGTATGGCAGCATCGTGGCTACTAGCGTACCTATCCCCATGTCTTTCTTATACTTTGAAGCCACCGCCAGTATTAGGCCGAAATAGCTCATCATCGGTGTTATTAGGTTGGTAACAGAGTCACCGATTCGATAGGCGGCCTGAATAGTTTCGGGGGCATAGCCAACTAACATGAGCATTGGAACGAAGATAGGAGCGGTTGCTGCCCACTGCGCAGAAGACGATCCCAAGGTTAAATTGATAAAAGCACACATAAAGATAAAGAACACAAATATCTCAGGCCCAGTCAGGTTGATTGCCTGCAAAAAGGCTGCGCCATTGATGGCCAATATCGTGCCTAGGTTGGTCCATTTAAAGAAGGCTACAAACTGCGCGGCAAAGAATACCAATACAATATACATCCCCATAGAGCTCATGCTTTTAGACATGGCGTTAATGACATCGCGATCGTTCTTCATCGTGCCAACAACCCGTCCGTAAACAAAACCCGGAACGGCAAAAGTAACAAAGATAAATACGACAATACCTTTTAGAAATGGTGAACCAGCAATTAGCCCTGTGTCTGGATGGCGTAGGATACCGTCGCTAGGAACAATCGTTAGCATTAATAAACCAACAGTAACTGCTAGTGCAACGCCCGCCCATTTTAGGCCTCGTTTTTCCAAATCTGAAAGGTGGTCTATTTGCTGAGAATCAAGATCGATACTCGCTTCATCTGGATTGTATTTGCCAAGGCGAGGCTCAACAATTTTTTCAGTGACCAGGGTACCGAGAGTGGCGATCAAAAAGACTGACACCACCATGAAGTACCAGTTTGCATCTGGGCTGACTTCATAACCAGGGTCAATGATCTGTGCCGCTGGTGTTGTAATGCCTGACAGGAGTGGGTCAATAGTACCTAACAGTAGGTTAGCACTATAACCACCTGATACACCGGCAAATGCTGCTGCAAGACCGGCTAATGGGTGACGTCCAAGACTATGAAAGATCATTGCCGCAAGTGGAATAAGCACAACATAACCAAGTTCAGAAGCGGTATTTGATAAAATAGCAGCAAACACTATCATAAAAGTAACGAGTCGCTTTGATGCGCCCATCACCAAACCACGCATTGAGGCGGCAAGTAAACCAGAATGCTCTGCAACACTTACACCAAGCAACGCCACTAATACTGTACCTAGCGGCGCGAATCCGGTGAAGTTGGTTACAAGCCCAGTGACTATTTTAGTTAAACCATCAGCACTTAATAAGCTAACGACTTCAATAACCCCATCAGGATCGCGTCCCTTTGAGCCTTCAGGACGTGGATCGATGGCACTTAGGCCTGCCCAATCTGCAATACCACTAAAGATAACGATAGCAACACAGAAGATCGCAAATAGTGTAATGGGGTGGGGGAGAAGATTACCTAAAAACTCAACGCTGGCTAGGAATCGATTGAACCAGCCTTTTTGGTTTTCAGGGGCATTGGCAACTTGTGTATTCATGTGGTCAATATCTCTAGGTCATAAAATGTCAGGAAAGATAACACACACCCTATGTAGGCTCTAGTCAAATAGCGAGAATAGAGATAAATAGAGTTAATATCGATGTAAAAAAAAGATGCCATATGGCATCTTTTTTTGGTTTAGGTTAATTGTTAAAACCTAAGGAGCGGTGTAATCGATAACCGTATAGCCCAATTCTCTTAACTGTGGCTTTAACGTTTTAGAATCACCAACAATGACGATTGTCATATCATCACTATTCAAGTATTGCTTAGCTAAGTCGTTGATCCGTTCTTTGCTGATATTTGCAACGATGTCATTGCGACGCTTAACAAAGTGTGGGGTCAAGTTGTGCTCTAGAATTTGACCTAGGAAACGAAGCTTGGCATTTGGCGTTTCATATTTTAACGCGTCTTGCTGGTTAATAGCGCTTCGCATAAAGGTCAGTTCAGCGTCTGTGATACCATTCTCACGATAGTTTGCTAATTCCTTTTTAATCTCATTGAGTGAAGCAATTGTTGCATCTGCACGTACCGCTGCCGTTACCACCATCGCACCACCGAACTTATCGCCATAAAATAACGAACCAGCACCATAGGTATATCCTTTATCTTCACGTAGATTCATATTAATACGTGAATTAAAGTTGCCACCAAGTGCGAAATTCATTAATCCAAGTTCGTAAAACTCGCCACTAATGTCTTGTTTTATCGCGCGTTGACCGATTCGAATTGCCGACTGTGCTGCGTTGTCTTTATTGATAAGGTATACAGTGTTTTTTGCATAACTTGGCTTGAGCATTTGCAGTTCGTTAACGCCAATATGACCATTCCACTTAGCTAGTCCATCAAATTTATTTGAAATGTCCTTCTGCGCTAGGTCTGATACCACAATGAGTTGACCACGTTTAGGCTTATAATTAGTTTTGTAAAACTTTTTCACATCCTCTAATGTCAGTGCTTTTAGCGTAGAGACTGTGCCTTGTACTGGTAATGCGGCAATTGTTCCCTGGAACATTAATGCTCTAAAAGCATTTCTAGCCTGTACCGAAGCATCTTTTTTGTTATTCAGGATACTTTCAAGGCTATTGGCACGTACACGCTCAAAATCAGCTTCATTAAAGGCCGGATTAAATAGCTTCTCATTTAATAGCGCGATAGTTTGGTCGATATTTTTGGTTAGGCTGCTAACAAAAACATTGGTGTAACTGTTGCCGGCTGAAAATGAAATACTACTACCAAGCTTCTCAAGCGCTTGGCTCATTTGTTCGTTGGTATAGTTTAAGCTCGCTTCATTCATTAAGCTTGCAGTGATAGAAGCGATACCTGCTTGCTTGCTACTTTCAATGAAGTGGCCATTAGGGATCCGTAACAATATTGATGTCGTTGGTGTTTCACTACTTACGGTGCCTAGCATGCTAATCCCATTGGCAAAGTCTTGCTGCCAATAAGAAGGTACGTCTACGGCTTTAATTTTTCCTGCGGTAGGTGTTTTACTACGATCAAATGACAACGGCGTGTTACGTAATTTAAGGTCCGATGCATTTGTTTGCGAGTCCCCAGTAAGGGTCACAATTTGTGGTGTGAAGTTATCTGGTGCCGCTACATTTGCACTTTGCCCCTTAGGTACAACACTTGCTATAACTGCGGCTTTATTTTTAATGTACTTGTTAAATACACGCATTACATCGGCTTTTGTTACGTTGTTATAACGCGCAATATCTTTTTCAATATAGTTTGCATCGCCGGTAAATACCTGATTTGCGGCTAGCTGAGAGACCTTTCCTTGGACACTTTGTAATCCAAAAACAAATGACGCTTCCATCTTGGCTTTCGCCTTTATTAGGTCATCATCATTAACGCCACGTGATTCAAACTCTGTAATCGTTTGGCGAATAACTTGCTCGATATCCTTGAGGGACTTGCCACTTGCAGGGTGTGGAAGTGCAAGCATAGTGAAGGTACAGGCTAGTTCACTACATGGGTGAGAGGCGGATGCTTGAACGGCTAATTGGCTCTTTATTAAATTTTTGTATAACAATGAGGTTTTACCGCCGCCAAGGATGGCTGAAAGCAGGTCTAACGGCGCTTCATCCTCATGACGTGCATAGGCTGTTGGAAAAGACAAGTATACCAACGGCAGGTGAACATTATCTTCAAATGAGATATAGCGGTCGCTATCAATAGTTACAGGGGTTTTTGCAAGCTTAGGTACTGATGGACCTGACGGGATTTCGCCAAAGTATTTATTAATTAGGCTCAACGTTTGTTGAACGTCGATATCACCACCAATGGTAATTGTGGCATTGTTTGGGCCATACCATTTTAAGAAGAATGCTTTTAAATCGTTAACGTTTACTCGGTTAAGATCATCCATATAACCAATGGTAGGCCATGAATAAGGATGTCCTTTGGGGTAAACCGCTTGCGCAATACGCTCACCAAGTCGTCCATAGGGCGCATTATCGACGCGCTGGCCACGTTCGTTTTTGACTGTTTCACGTTGAATCTCGAACTTTTCCTGCGTGACGGCGTTTAGTAAAAAACCCATACGATCAGATTCTAGCCACAACATTTTTTCTAACTGATTTGCTGGCACCGTTTGATAATAATTTGTACGATCTTTGTTTGTTGTACCATTCATATCGCCGCCGGCTTCGGTGACGATCTTAAAGTGCTCATCATCACCGATGTGCTCAGAGCCTTGAAACATCATATGTTCAAAGAAATGGGCAAAACCGGACTTGCCAAGTTCTTCGCGGGCTGAGCCAACATGGTAGGTCACATTAACGTGAACCAAAGGATCAGAGTTATCTTGATGTAAAATAACGGTTAGGCCATTGTCTAGGGTATACTTTTGATAAGGTATTGTTGTTTTACCTTGCTGTTTTTCTACTTCTTCGACAAAAGTCATTCCATTGATACCAGTGCTAGTTTGCATTGGTGACTGAGAACATGCAGTCAAAGCCAGCGCTGCGGCGCTAAGAATCCATTTTTTCATATTAACCATTAATTTCATTAGTGAATTTAGACAACAATTTAGCAAACAATTTGCCGTTGTGCCAACAATCCGAACTGGTAAATGCAGGGAAGCTTGTAAACAAATGTTACGTTGGTGACTGAAGCAGTCACACCTGTTTAGGATATTGACAATCCTGATGATGTTGTGCGTGGCAGAAAGGCTACTGTGGCTTGTTTGTGTCAGCGTTATATAGCTCACTTATCGGGATTGATAAGCCACTATCTAAAACGATTCGCGCATGACACTGGCTTAACTCGCGGGGCTCTTTTACACCACAAGAATGTGCAATCACCCCAACCGCATACATCATATTTTTGGCATAGTAAGTCACACGTTCAGACTTAGCCTTTGCCACAAGTCCTCGCTGTAACTTCTTATCATGGGTGGTGATGCCTGTTGGGCAGGTATTTTTGTTGCACTGCAATGATTGTATGCAGCCTAGGGCGAACATAAATCCTCTGGCGGTACTACAAAAATCGGCCCCGACACATAATGCCCATGCAACGTCGGCTGGATTCACTAGTTTGCCTGAGGTAAAAACTTTTATCCGTTGTTTTAATCCATGACGATTTAGTGCAGCTATTAGCATCGGCAATGTTTCCCTAATGGTAAGGCCCATATCATCCATCAAAGTCATTGGCGCTGCACCTGTCCCCCCATCGGCACTATCCAAGGTGATAAAATCAGGAGCGTTTTCAATTCCCCTGCGCTTAATCGTTTGCATTAAGTCATCTATCCACTGTGGCGAACCAATAACGGCCTTAAAACCAACGGGCTTTCCGGTTACTGCTCGAATATGGCTAAGCATATCCAATAAATCTTCATCATTTTCAATATCCGGGTGTCTATTAGGACTAATTGAATCTATGCCGACTTTTATACCGCGAATATCTGCTATTTCTTGGGTCACTTTAGCCCCAGGTAAAATACCTCCTTTGCCCGGTTTAGCGCCTTGTGATAGCTTAAGCTCGAATAACTTTACCTGTTTATGGCTGGCAACCTCTTTTAGCTTGTTATCGTCTAATTTACCATGCGCGTCGCAAACGCCATATTTGGCCGTTCCAATTTGAAAAATGATGTCACTGCCACCCTGGAGATGATAAGGGGACAGGCCACCTTCTCCTGTATTAAGCCATACGCCAGCGTTTGCTGCGCCGTAGGAAAGCGCCTGTACAGCTGGTTTGGAAATAGAACCGAAACTCATTGCTGAGATACCGAAAAAAGCACTGGTAGTCCAAGGATGACGGCAAGCCTCACCCACCGTAATACATTTTGGAGAAACTGCGTCCTTTCTTAGTGTCGGATAAGGACAATTTACAAAGATAATATTCCCCAACTTCTTCGTATCCCTTGTTGAGCCAAAAGCGATGGTGTTGTTGATGTTTTTCGCCGCTCGATATACCCAAGCCCGTTGTGCCCGATTGAATGGCAGTTCCTCTCGGTCCATGGCAAAGAAATACTGTCGAAAAAATCCGCCCAGGTGTTCGAAAAAATACCTAAAACGCCCGACAATAGGATAATTTCTTCGAATGGCATGTTTTGTTTGCAGGCGATCAACCATATAAGTCATAGTCAAAAACAAGACTACTATTCCAGCAACCCATATGAATACCAAGGCTAACCACTGAAAGATTGAACTAATTAGGTCTTGTGTTGCTTGCGACATATTCCCCTCCTGACATTTAGCGCACTAAGCTATTTAGGATTTTAAGCTGGCCTGCAGTTGAGCTTCAGTTTTAGTACAATTCAATATTAATAGTAGCCCTTTTACGCCTTAAGGGAGGGGATAGGGAAAATAATAGGTTATTCACTCGGGGCTGTTTTCGCCTAGGGTGAGTTGCTACCTTTGTTGTGGCGTACATAAAGTACATTAAACATCCATCGTTAGAGGGATGTTTTTTTGCTGGCTGCTACACCGAGCTTTGTTGGGTAGCAGCATGCTAAAAATAATAAAGGTAAGCAACAAATCTCGCCCAATGCTAAGAGGGCTTAGCAGGCAGAACCAACGTTAAAGCCCGCGTTGCCACTCTTGACGTAATGACACGGCTTGTGGCTTATCCAGTGCCATTCTGACTTTGGCTAATAAGGGCTCTTTGTCCTTTCCTAATATCCCTTTTAGCACCAAATAATTTGATGCGTGATCTGAGCGAAAGATTGTTTTCTCAAGTGACAACTCGCTTAACAAGTACTCCATCTCCTTAAATAGCTGTTGCTGATTCAATTGACGGAATCGGCCATTAAAAGGTTTGGCAAATCGCTCTAGCCCCATAGGAAAAGAGACAACTAGCGTCGACAGGTATTCAGGTTGGGCCTGGTTCATCAGCCTTGCAGAGTTAATCGCATGTTGTTTTGAAAGCTCAGGCCCGCCAAGGCCGTTTAATATCATGACTGAGCTTTTTATTTTCGCCTCTTTCAGTTTAAGTAATGCAGCTAATGAGCTATCAAATGTCTCACCCTTGTCAATGAGTGCTAATACCTCGTCATCGCCACTCTCACAGCCAACATAAACAAGTGATAAGCCTAACTCTTTCAAATGTTGTAGTTGTTCCACTGTTTTATTTTTTAGATTACGGGGCAGGCAATAACTTGAAACGCGGGTTACTTGAGGGAGGTGTGTACGAATTAATACTAAAATAGCTGCAAGTCGCTCAAACGGTAACATCATGGCATCGCCATCAGCTAAAAATACGCGTGAAACAGATTGCTTTGACGATGCAACGTCTACTATTTCTTGCTCAATAAGCTCAAGCTTCTTTGGTCTAAACTTCTTATTTTCTGAGGTGTACATATCGCAAAATGTACATTTATTCCAAGAGCAACCATTGGTGACTTGCAGAATAAGGCTTTTCCACTCGCTCGGCGGACGAAAAACAGGTTCGATATAGTCGATAGGGTACATATAAAACGCCAATGCTTAAAAAGCACAGTATATCAAAATTCGTATAAGGTAGTGCTAGCGCTTTTATATATTGTGAAATTGCTGCTTTTGTTCAGCTGATTGTTGGCATATAATCGCTGCCAACATTAAAAAATTGATTTGGATCAAAAATGAGCGAAAGAACAGAACAGAATAAAAAAAGCGAACTAGTCATGGTTTTGGTTATATTGGTTGTGGCGTTAGCACTAGCTGCCCCGATTGCATTGTCAGTATTTCGTAACAGTGTTTCTTTCGTCGCGGTGTTGCTACAGGCTGCGCCATTTGTACTTATTTCGACAGCCATTGCGAGTATGGTTTACGTTGCAAAGAAAGATAAGTAAACAGATACTCGACACTAATTCAGTACTATTTATTCAAAACCAGTGAGGTATCACTGGTTTTTTTATGCCCGAAATTTGAAATAGCCCCCTCTGTCTCCAGCAAAAAGATAACGTGTTATAATTTTTAAGTTTTAACTCTTATGATGGATTTTGGCCTTATATTTCATTGTTTGTTCTTTCGTTGTGTTTTTAACTTGTTGATATGATGGTTATTTTATCTTGTTATTGCTTTTTACGCTCTTGGTTGGTAGGTTTTGTCTTAACCGCTGGTTTTGCTGGTTTTATTCTTTATTTAAGTGATTAGTTGATAACAGTTTAACTCCTGTTGACAAATTAGATGCACAAATGACTTACCTTAATAGGCTAACGCGCCTACTTTTAATTTTTTTGGCCATAATCGTGATGGCACTACTCATAATCTGATTATTTTGTGAGATTGACTTAATTCATGTGTTCAAGTTGTTTTGTGCTTGGTAAATTAGATTTTTCCCACTGTAGCGGGGTTTTTATGATTGCTTTCTGGAATTCTTTATCGCTTAAATGCTGTGTTTGTAACGTTATAAACTGTCGTTTATGAGTGGTTATATGTGTTTTTTATTTTAGTTGATTGTTTTTATGTTTATGTGGAAATTTTAATACTGTTGTATTATACTACGCGGAATTTGGCCTGACTCACTGAATTCAGGCTGTTTAGCTAAAACTTTAACATTACAATAATGTGATGTTTTTACTGTCTTTTTGGAGGTTGCTTTGAGTAATTCTGCCTTATTGGTACTTGAAGATGGTTCTATCTTTCATGGAACCTCAATTGGTGCATTAGGTCATTCAGTAGGTGAAGTAGTTTTTAATACTTCAATGACTGGCTATCAGGAAATATTAACTGACCCATCTTACGCTCGACAAATCGTCACTCTTACTTACCCTCATATCGGCAATACTGGTACTAACTCAGAAGATCAAGAATCAGACCAAATTCACGCTTGTGGTTTGATTATTCGTGACTTGCCATTAATCACTAGTAGCTTCCGTAACGAAAAATCATTAAGTGATTACTTAAGTGATGCTGGTGTTGTTGGTATTGCAAATATCGATACGCGTCGCTTAACACGAATTCTTCGTGAAAAAGGTGCTCAAGCTGGTTGTGTGATGGCTGGTGATATCGATGAAGAGAAAGCATTAGAGTTGGCAAAAGGTTTTGCTGGTCTTAAAGGCATGGATTTAGCTAAAGAAGTGACAACCAAAGAGTCTTACTCATTTGCCAAGAAAACTTGGGCATTAGTTGGTGGTCTGCCATCTGATACGCCAAGCGAAGAGTTACCTCATCATGTTGTTGCTTACGATTTTGGTATCAAAGATAACATCATGCGCATGCTGGTGGACCGCGGTTGTCGTCTGACAGTTGTTCCTGCACAAACGAGTGCAGAAGAAGTTCTAGCGCTAAACCCAGATGGTATTTTCTTATCAAATGGTCCTGGTGATCCACAGCCATGTACTTACGCTATCGATGCAATCAAAACGTTCCTAGAAACTGATATCCCTCAGTTTGGTATCTGTTTAGGCCATCAATTACTCGCATTAGCAAGTGGTGCCAAGACAGTGAAAATGAAGTTCGGTCATCACGGTGCCAACCACCCGGTGCAAGAACTGGAAAGTGGTCGCGTAATGATCACTGCTCAAAACCATGGTTTCGCAGCAGATGAAGCAACACTACCTGAAAATGTTGTTGCAACACACAAATCACTGTTTGATGGCTCGCTACAAGGTATTCACCTTACTGATAAGCCTGCGTTTAGCTTCCAGGGGCATCCTGAAGCTAGTCCCGGTCCACATGATGCAGCGCCGCTGTTCGATCATTTCATTGAACTGATTGAAGCTCATAAAGCCGCTAAGTAATCATCGCTTAACAGATATAGACAGGATTTAAAATTATGGCAAAACGTACCGATTTAAAAAGTATTCTTATCTTAGGCGCTGGCCCAATCGTTATTGGTCAGGCTTGTGAATTTGATTACTCTGGCGCACAGGCATGTAAAGCACTGCGTGAAGAAGGTTATCGAGTTATTCTAGTTAACTCTAACCCAGCAACCATCATGACAGACCCAGAAATGGCTGATGCGACATACATCGAGCCAATTCACTGGGAAGTTGTTGAAAAAATTATTGAGAAAGAGCGCCCGTGTGCAGTATTGCCGACAATGGGCGGTCAAACAGCATTAAACTGTGCTCTTGAGCTGGAAAGCAAAGGTGTTCTTGCGAAGTACAATGTTGAAATGATTGGCGCAACGGCTGACGCAATTGACAAAGCGGAAGATCGTAAGCGCTTTGACGTTGCAATGAAGAAAATTGGCTTGGCAACTCCAGAAGCTGGTATTGCGCACAGCATGGAAGAAGCACACGAAGTTCAAAAGCGTGTTGGTTTTCCTTGTATCATTCGTCCATCGTTCACCATGGGTGGAACGGGCGGTGGTATCGCATACAACATTGAAGAATTTGTTGAAATCTGTACCCGTGGTTTAGATTTATCACCAACATCAGAGCTACTAATCGATGAGTCACTAATTGGTTGGAAAGAGTACGAGATGGAAGTGGTACGTGACAAAAATGATAACTGTATCATTGTCTGTACTATCGAAAACTTCGACCCAATGGGTATTCACACTGGTGATTCAATCACGGTAGCACCAGCGCAAACGTTAACAGACAAAGAATACCAAATCATGCGTAATGCATCGATGGCGGTACTTCGTGAAATCGGTGTAGAGACTGGTGGTTCAAACGTTCAGTTTGGTCAATGTCCAAACACTGGCCGTATGGTTATCATCGAGATGAACCCACGTGTATCACGTTCATCTGCACTTGCTTCAAAAGCAACCGGTTTCCCAATTGCTAAGATTGCGGCAAAACTAGCAGTAGGTTACACGCTTGATGAGTTATCAAATGACATCACTGGTGGCGCAACACCAGCTTCATTTGAACCATCAATTGATTATGTTGTAACAAAAATTCCACGCTTTAACTTCGAAAAGTTTGCCGGTTGTGAAGACCGTCTAACCACGCAGATGAAATCTGTAGGTGAAGTAATGGCAATTGGTCGTAACCAACAAGAGTCAATGCAAAAAGCACTTCGCGGCCTTGAAGTTGGCGTAAGCGGCTTTGACCCAATCGTTGATGCTGACGATTCAGAAGCACTCAACAAAATCAAGCATGAGCTAACTAATGCTGGCGCTGACCGTATCTGGTACATCGCTGATGCTTTCCGTTTTGGTATGAGCCTTGATGAAGTCTTTAATATCACGCGTGTAGACCGTTGGTTCTTGATTCAAATTCAAGACATCGTAAACGAAGAATACAAAGTTGCTGACGGTGGCATGGCTAACCTAACACCTGATTACTTACGTAGTCTTAAACGTAAAGGTTTTGCTGACGAGCGTCTTGCAACAGTACTTGGCGTTGCTGAGTCTGAAGTACGTAAAATTCGTGACCGTCATGAAATTCACCCTGTATACAAGCGTGTTGATACTTGTGCTGCTGAATTCTCTTCAGATACTGCTTACATGTACTCTTGTTACGACGAAGAGTGTGAAGCAAATGTAACAGATAAAGAAAAAATCATGATCATCGGCGGTGGTCCAAACCGTATCGGTCAAGGTATCGAATTTGATTACTGTTGTGTTCACGCGGCAATGGCAATGCGCGAAGAAGGTTACGAGACAATCATGGTTAACTGTAACCCTGAAACTGTTTCTACCGATTACGACACATCAGACCGTTTATACTTCGAGTCAGTTACTTTCGAAGACGTAATCGAAATCGTACGTATCGAAAAGCCTAAAGGCGTTATCGTACAGTACGGTGGTCAAACACCACTTAAATTAGCACGTGCTCTTGAAGCTGCAGGTGTACCTATTATTGGTACGTCACCTGATGCAATCGACCGCGCAGAAGACCGTGAACGTTTCCAACAAATGATTGAGCGTTTAGGTATCCAGCAGCCAACGAACAATACGGTTGCAAGCACGGAAGAAGCAATTAGCGAATCAGCTAACATTGGCTTCCCACTAGTTGTACGTCCTTCGTATGTACTGGGTGGTCGCGCAATGGAAATCGTATACGACGAGCAAGACTTACGTCGTTACATGACGGCTGCAGTAAGCGTATCAAATGACTCGCCAATCCTACTGGACCGTTTCCTTGATAACGCCGTAGAAGTTGACGTTGATGCGGTATGTGATGGTGTTGACGTTGTTGTTGGCGGTATCATGGAGCACATCGAAGAAGCTGGTGTTCACTCTGGTGACTCGGGTTGTTCATTACCTCCGTATACATTGTCTCAAGATGTTCAAGACCGTTTACGTGAATACGTTCGTAAGCTTGCATTAGAGCTTGGTGTAATCGGATTAATGAATACTCAGTTTGCGGTTAAAGATGATGTCATTTACATGATTGAAGTTAACCCACGTGCTGCGCGTACTATTCCATTTGTATCTAAAGCAACGGGCGTTCCACTAGCTAAAATTGCCGCTAAGGTTATGGCTGGTAAGTCACTTAAAGAATTAGGCTTTACTTCAGAAGTTGTGCCACCGTATTACAGCGTTAAAGAAGTTGTTCTGCCGTTTAACAAATTCCACGGTGCTGACCCAATCTTAGGCCCAGAAATGCGCTCTACTGGTGAAGTAATGGGGGTTGGTGAAACATTCGCAGAAGCTTATGCTAAAGCACAACTTGGTGCACAATCAAACGTGCCTAAGAAAGGCCGCGCACTAATCTCTGTACGTCAAAGTGATAAGGGTCGTGTCGCACAACTTGCGCAAAAATTACTAGACTTAGGTTATGAAATTGATGCAACTCACGGTACAGCTGTCGTACTTGGTGAAGCAGGAATTAACCCGCGCCTAGTGAACAAAGTAAGTGAAGGTCGTCCACACATTCTTGATAGAATCACCAATGGTGAATACGAGTACATCGTAAACACCACCGAAGGTCGCCAAGCGATTGATGATTCACGTAAGCTACGTGCTGGTGCTCTACGCTACAAAGTAAGCTACACCACGACAATGAACGCGGCGCTTGCTACGTGTGATTCAATCTTGGCTGATGACCGTGCTAACGTAACTTCGGTGCAAGAGCTTCACGCTAAAATCTAATCGGTTAACTAATTAACTGATTAAAAAGGGCTTGTCTTTTGGCAGGCCCTTTTTGTTTATTTCATTTGAATATCTTCGTTCTTTATCTAAACAGACCATGTAAATGTTGCTTTTTTTCGTTTAAATAGTCGTGATTATGTCTGTGTGGCAAAGAGCAGATAGCAGTGGAGTAAATGCGTAATTTGAACTACTCATAATATTAGCAAAGCGTTGCAAATGTCACTTAGGTGTCACAGCAACGGTCTCACATAATATTGTTGGAATTAACGATAACGCGCAAACGTTAGCCGATAGCCTACAACTGATTCGGCGTAAGGCAAATGCAGCATCAAGTTGCACTAGCGAATTACAAGGTGCGCTGAGCAACGTTAAAGTTTAATCATTCAGCAATAGAACATACAGGGCGGTTTGTGATAGTTTAGCAAACTGCTTCCATTTCTTCTTAAGATGCCACACTCTATGCCTAACCAGTTTTCTGTTATCGAAGATAATCCTCAATTTATTGTCATAGATAAAGCCCCAAATGTTGACTTTCATACCATTGATGATGTGTTAGGTATTGTTGAGCTAGTTAAAAGATATTTAAAACTAGAGCAACTTTACCCAGTCCACCGCCTTGACCGCATGACTAGTGGCTTAATTATCTTTGCTAAAACTAAGCCAGTTGCCGCTAAGTTTGGGCAATTGTTCGAGTCACGCAAAATCGAAAAGTACTACTTAGCGATTAGTGATAAAAAGCCTAAGAAGAAACAAGGACTGATTAAAGGGGACATGAAGAAAGGACGAAACGGAAGCTACCTATTGTTGAAAACCACGATAAACCCCGCCATTACGCAATTCTTTAGTTATTCGATCGCTCCATCGATTCGCTGTTATCTGCTAAAACCACACAGTGGAAAAACACATCAACTACGGGTCGCGATGAAAAGTATTGGTGCGCCAATTTGGGGAGATGATCGATATTATCCGAATAACACTAAAGAGCTGGGATACTTGCATGCCTGGCGGCTTTCATTCGTTTTAGGTGAGCAACAATTTTGTTTTCAGACGAACCCTAAATGGTCAATTGAAGGTCTGTTAACTTGGCTTGATAATATCGGGAATATAGATGACATAGTTTGGCCCAAGTTATCCTAGCGATGTCGCTACAATTGCATCATCTACATGATTAAGGTGTGGTTT
>CAKZQF010000167.1 GCA_937139475.1 uncultured Gammaproteobacteria bacterium
GTTTGTCATGAGTTATCGTTGTTATAATGGCCAAGTGAATCGATTATAATACGTTAACCAAGTTAATAGAGAAAGTGGGTATGAAAAAAGTTGCAGTAGCGGTTGGCGTCATCGAGCGTGAAAATGGCGATATTTTAATTTCAAAGCGCCATCATCATTTACACCAAGGCGGTAAATGGGAGTTTCCAGGGGGTAAGATAGAAAAAGGGGAAAGTACATTATCTGCATTAACTCGCGAGCTAAACGAAGAAGTTGATATTACGGTAAAAAGTGCAGAGTCGATGTTGCTACTAGAACATGATTACGGTGATAAGTTTGTGGTGTTAGATATCTGGTTGGTCAACGGCTTTGATGGGACTGCAAAATCAAATGAAGGTCAGGAAATTAAATGGGTCGCCAAGAGTGAACTGGCCAACTATCAGTTCCCTGAGGCTAACAAACCGATAGTTGAGCTACTTAATACAATCCCCACAAACTAAATGATCACCTGCGCTGGTCGTTTTTTCCTACGCACAACAAGACCATTTTTTGAATGGAAATGGTCTTAGTCCTGCTTAAAGAAGTCATCATTGAGTGGTATATCAAATTCATCAATTGCTTGTGGGTCAATTGCTGGCGCACCTGCAATGGTGTTTGATTCGCTCGCCCACTCACCTAGGTCGATCAATTTACAGCGTTTTGAACAAAACGGCCGATAGGTGCTTTCTTTTGTCCATTGGACATCTTTGTCACAGGTAGGACACTTTACTACAGTCATGATTTTCTCTTTCTAGGCTAACAACAAGCTAATTCGAACTTTATATCATGAAGCGGTTGTTCGTTCCAAGAAATAAAGCGAATTGAATAACGGCTACGATAGCCACTAACACTGGGATAGCATCCTTGTTGCACTGAGAGTTTGATGCGAATGAGTTGGGTCTTTTCACAGTTACTTTGGTAAAAGCCATCTGAGGCTATTTCAGCGGTGTAACTCTTTGACTCTCGAGTGAGTTGCAGTAAAAGGCGGATTGCTTCTATGGTTGGTTGCAGAGGTTCTAACCAGCGCTTAAAGGCATTAATCTTTTGTGATTGTGGTAAATGAAACCAATAATGCAGCATGGGTGTATCAAATTGACAGCCACCACCTGGCAGTGATGATTTATTTTTAATTTGATTTAACAGTGGGTCTTGTTGGATTAACATTTGTGCTTGGTTTGGCACTGATTGTGAAAAGTTAAACTGCTCTATCTTTTCGATCAAGTTTTCTAACTTATCTTTATCGATGTTGTCATCATTACGCAGGCGCTTTAATGCGATCTTATGGGCATCAAGATCTCGAATCAGTTCTTTTTTTAATTCGCCGCGGTCAATTTGCTCAGCAAGTGAAAACAGCACATTAAAAAAGGGCTTAAATAATTGCGCATCTTCAATATCTTGATAAGCTAGAATTTGATCGCTCAAGTGCTCAATACGTAAGTAACAACGTACTTTTTCAGTTAATGGATGTTCATAAACAATAGTGTCAGACATAATAATTTGTCGTTAAATCTAATCTAAATAGCTATCCTACCAAGTAAGCAAAGTGCTTAAATAAGCTCCGTCCCATCTTTTATTATTTTTGTGGGGATATTGAATAATCTATCTACTCTTTTATTCGTATTCGGTTCCATCCTGAATACATGCAAGGTATCCATCATGCAATTTTTTTACATCATTCGTCAAGTTATTGATCATCCCGTTATTTTTAATCACGTCATCGGCAAGCGCCAAGCGTTTATCGCGAGCAATTTGAGCGGAGATAATCGCTTTGGCCTGACTGATATCACTGTTATCGCGCGCTATCGTTCGCTCAATTTGGGTGCTGATTTCAGTATCGACCACTAAGACCCGGGAAACGAGTGTTTGCATGTTGTTTTCCAGCAATAGTGGTGCCACTAAGATACTGTAAGGTGAGGTGGTATTTTGCAATTGTTCGACGATGGTGTTTCTGATCAATGGATGTAACAGGTTGTTTAGCCATGTTTTAGCTTGCTCGTCGGAAAAAATAATATTGCGCAGCGTCTTACGATCTAACGAGCCATCAGGTGAAAGGACCGATTGACCAAAGTGTTCACTGATTTGTTCCAATGCCGGGGTACCGGGCTCAACAACCTCTCTAGCGACAATGTCGGCATCAACAACTTCGATGCCTAAATCGATAAACATATTAGCTACGGTTGTTTTACCGCTGGCAATACCACCAGTCAATCCAATAATCATAACGCTTATAATCCGATAGACTTGAGGTAAGCTTGATTAATAGCATCGCCCCATATCATTGCCACCCATCCTGCTAGGGCAAGATATGGACCAAAAGGAATTGCGATATTTTTGTCTTTGCCACGAATAACCATGATGCTAATGCCAACAACAGCGCCGATTAATGAAGAAAGCAAAATAGTAACAGGAAGGGCCTGCCAACCGAGCCACGCGCCAATAAGCGCAAATAACTTAAAGTCGCCATAGCCCATTCCTTCTTTACCGGTGACTAGTTTGAACAGCCAGTAAATAGACCAAAGACTTAAATAGCCAACCGCCGCGCCGATAACAGCATTGCTCAAATCCGTGTACAGTACGTTCGTATTAGCAATGAGGCCCAGCCATAATACCGGCAGCACGATAGTGTCGGGAAGCAACATGGTGTCAAAGTCAATAAAAGTTAAGGCAACCAATGCCCAGGTAAATATCAAGGCAAGCAAGCACTGCCAGGTTGGACCAAAATGATATGCCACCACAAATGAAAGGATACCTGTGAAGGTTTCAACCAGTGGATAGCGCGCTGAAATTGCGACACCACAGCCTTTACATTTTCCTTTTTGCCATAAATAGCTTAATACGGGAATATTTTCTAACGCACTGATTGGGTGTTTGCATTTAGGACAACAGGAGCGGGGAACCACTAAATTGTAGGTGTCGCCTGACTCTTTAGGCGCTTCTAACTCCAAAAACTCTTTCGCCTCGGCCGTGAACTCTCGCTCCATCATGATGGGCAAACGATGAATGACCACATTTAAGAAGCTGCCAATCAACAGACCAAGAATGGTTACAATGGTATAAAAATAAACAGGGGACTGTTCAAACAATATAAATACGTCGTTCATGCTTTACTCAATATTAAACTACATTACCAATTTCAAATATTGGCAAGTACATACCAATAAT
>CAKZQF010000168.1 GCA_937139475.1 uncultured Gammaproteobacteria bacterium
GTGATCGTAGAAAAATGGCAAAGCCCCGAGCAATGGCCAAACCTGTATTGGCTACCTTTACCTGAGGTTGATGGCCACGCGCAAGGCGGATTAGTCTTGCTACCAGCGCATTTGTTAGGGGCACATTTTTTACCGGTATATGAGGATGGCACGAGTCAAACCAGAACATTGCAAGCAAACACACCGGCCAACGCCTGTATCTTTTGGTGCATAACGCCTTTATCTAAAACAGGAAAACGCACTGCCTTGCACCCCAAACAGCAAAACCGCGCCTTTTGCCTGCCCAGTTCGCCGGAGCAAATAGGAAAATCATGCACAGGGTTATTACTGAGAGGTTTGAAAAAAGACAACCGAAAACGAAACGGCAACGTGATCAGCCACCAGATAAACCTAGCGCTGCTGCACCATCTTTGTGAGCCGGAGAATGATGTGTGGATTACGAACAAATGTTTTGTTAACGAGAAGGAAACTCAACAACAAGGCTAAATAACTTGATATTTGTTTTGAAGAAAACCACAATTTTGCTCAAGCTATTTAAAGCTGGTTGAGCCTTTACCTAGTGTTTTGGCTCGTGGCTGCGCCTCAGTCGCCGTTAAGACTGGGGCTTATCTCTTTCAAAAACTCCACCCGAAATCACAAGCCCCAGAAACGAGCAACCCCTCGCAGGGCGCTGATCTAAAGGGTAGCGGGAGGGGTATTGTTGGTGCGATTCTAAATATTAACAAAGCTGAATGGCCATATATTCGTACCATCTCGTGATGATCCACGAAATGGTCAGCAATATCCGTTAATACCCCAGTGCACCTGCATTAAACAAAACCAAACTTTAGTAAATCCAATTATTATGTGCTAAAGGCATTCGGTTTAACAAATCACGGCGCTCTCGCCAATCGGGAAGTAGCTTGTTCATATACCCTTTGAAACGTTCATTGTGATGACGCTCAAGCAAATGCACCAACTCATGCACCAGGATGTACTCCAAACACTCCGGCGGCTTTTTTGCCAACTCTAAATTCAGCCAAATACGCTTGGCCTGCGTATTGCAGCTGCCCCACTTGGTTTTCATCTTTTTGACTCCCCAATCGGCAGCTGTAACGCCGATCTTATCTTCCCAAACAGGCAATAACTCAGCGATTCGCGCTTTAAGTGCATCTCGATAATATGAGTTCATTACCAGTGCCTTGTTCTCAAGCGTTGTTGCGGGATTGACATATAAATGCAATCGACCACGACCTAGCTTGATTTCATGCTTTCCGGAACGCTCAATAAGATTCAGACGATAACGCCTGCCCCACAGGTAATGACATTCACCGCTAACCATTGCTCGATCAGATTGGCGAGGTTGTTTGGCAAAATCACTCTGCTGTTTCTTGATCCAAGGAATGCGGCTGATCACTGCCATACGGATTGCGGTTTCTGTCATAGATTCAGGAGCAGAAACACGCACACGCCCATCGGGTGGCAACACGCTGATATGAAGGTTTTTAATTGCCTTACGATTTAACTGCATCGCAATAGAACCAATTTCTACCTTAGGCATCAATATTTTTCTTTATTCATAAATAGTCTTTTTGCGCTTTTGCCAATTCCATTACACCCTGAATATCCACCTCATACCCCGTCGTTTCTTCTCGCACCGCATTGGCAATTTCTCGCTCCTTAAATCGATCTCCCACCCAATCCGCTTTTTTGGTATAACGAATGGCACTATCTATTTTGGTAGCCAGCAATTCATCTTGACCAAAATTATCGTAAAACGCGCGTTTTGGATTAGAGTCCATCGATGGCGGATAGTTAGCCGCTGTCTGCTCCGGACGTATAACCTTACGAGATAGCTCGCGGATTTTTTCCAGATACTCTTGATATTCAATCGCTTTTTGGCGACGAAGCTCAATCAGCTCATCCAATAACACCGACATTTGCTCGTAATACTTAGGGTTAACCGGGTTTTCATCAACGATGGTTTTACGCACGTTATTTTCGATGGTTTCGGCCATAGCTTCCTGATTCTTGCGAATACTCTCAGGCAAAGCCTCCACGGCATCAGCGCCTTTTTCGACAATGAGCTCAATAAGCCCCAGCTCTTCGAAATCCATCAGTACTTCGCTGTCATCCGCACGAATATACATATCTAACAAATGGCGCATCGCAGGCTCAAAGCGTTTCATTTCTACCAAATCGCCACTGGCCAGTTTTACTTCGTCACGGACTTTTTCAAAATGAGCCACTTCAGCTCTTATCAAGTCTACATCTTGCGCGCAATAGCCTGCATCAGGCATTTCATTGGCGATATTGGCGAACGCACGCAGCAGTTTGGCAACGTTCTGATAAAGCGTTAAACGCAGTGCTTCTTTCTCGGTGAGCTCGTCTTGGTTCAGACCTGACTTACCACAAAAGTAATGAATGTAGTCTTCCGTATTGCGTGGCGCTTTGACTGGCTCACACAAGGCGCGCACCATTTCCAGCGCATTATCCAAATCGAGCTTGGCTTGCTCTAAACGATCTTTCAGCAGCCCTGCAACGTCTTCCTTGTCATAACCATCAAATGCGCCTTGAGTATAATCAGAAATCGCTTTGTCCAACGAGCGGAACAGATCTTTGTAATCAATGATGTAACCGTATTCTTTATCATCGCCATCCAAGCGGTTCACGCGGCAAATGGCCTGAAACAGATTGTGATCAGCCATCTGTTTGTCGATATACAAATAGGTAGCCGAAGGGGCATCGAAGCCAGTCAGCAACTTATCGACCACGATCAGTAAGCGCATTTGTCCTGGCTCATCAATAAATTGCTTTTTAACTTCTTTTTCAAACTCTTCAACCCGGTTTGCAGCCTTGTCTTCCGGTTGCTCGAAGTAATCCGCAAGCATTTTGCGGTAAATATCGTATTTAAAGAGCTTTTCCGTTAAACCCTCACCGGTTTCTTCCCCTTTAATGCTGGCAGCAGTCGGCTGAAAACTGGTGACAATCGCCACCTTACCGGCTAAATCTGTTTGGCTGAACATTTCATAAGCTTTACAAGCTTGATAGACGCTAGAGCAGACCAACATGGCATTGCCGTAGCCATCCATCAGGCGTGGCTTAGTGTCCATATCCAGCAAGATATCATTCACAATTTGCTGCAAACGCGATTTACTGGACAGCACCTTTTGCATGGTGCCCCATTTCTGTTTCAACTGGGTTTTCGCTAATCGAGATAAGCCGCGAGTTTTGGCTTCAAACCATTCATCTACTTTTTTCTGCGACGTGACGTTTTGGTCAATGTCTCGTGCTTCATAGCGCAAGTCGAGCACAACACCATCGGCCACGGCTTCATCAAACTTATAGGTGTGAATGTAAGGGCCAAATACCTCAACCGATTTTTTCTTGTCTTTCTTCATCAAGGGGGTGCCGGTGAAGCCGACAAACATGGCTTCTGGCAGAATGGACTTCATCGCTTCATGCAACTTGCCCGATTGAGTACGGTGACACTCGTCCACAAACACAAACAAATCGCCTTTGGCTTTAAAATCCGATGGTAGGGATTTCTTTAACTCGGCAATAAACTCATCCGTCGCGGTATCGTTTTCCGAATCAGACTGCCGACCAAATTTATGGACTAAAGAGCAAACCAACCAAGGGTTGGGCTGATTTAGCGTCGCCACCAAATCAGCACCGCTTTTGGTGCGATAAATATCTTCCTCAACACCAGTGAACACCTTTTCAATCTGCTCATCCAGCTCAGTGCGATCGGTCACAATCAACACCCGGGCGTCTTTAACATTTTCGCGTACCCATTTGGCCAGCCATACCATAGTGAGGCTTTTGCCAGAACCTTGCGTGTGCCAAATAATGCCGCCTTCTCGCCTTGCGATATGGCGTTTTGCCGCTTCAATACCAAAGAACTGATTATGACGACAGGTCTTTTTAATACCCGCATCGAAAACAATAAAATCATGGATAATTTGCAGCAAGCGCGCTTTGTTACACACGCGGCTCAGGTGAAAATCGAGTTTATGATCGTATGGCCCTCTATTTGGCTCATGGCTGCTGCAATCTTCCTTCCACTCTAGGTAATGTTTTTCAGGTGTCTCAATCGTGCCGTAACGCAAGCCTTGTGTGTCGTTACCCGCCATCACCAATTGCATGGTGGTAAAGAAGTTACGGATAAAATCTTTCTTCTGATTGTCGAGGTTCTGCCGAATACCCTCAGAGACAGACACCGAAGAGCGTTTTAACTCAATCACACCAAGCGCGATACCATTGACATACAACACTATATCTGGGCGCTTTTTGTTTTCACCCTTGATAGAGACTTCTTCGGCAATGGCAAAATCGTTTGCTTCTGGGTTTTTCCAGTCAATCAGCCACACGGTTTCATTAAGATGACCAGCACCTTCTTTATCTTTCACGCCGTAACGCAGCAGGCGATAAACCTCTTTGTTGGCGTAATAGAGCTTTTTACCTTCGCCCAGCGCTGCTGCCGTATCCAATTGGCGAATGGCACGATTGATCAACGCCTCGCTGACACCGCGTTTTTTTAGCCAATCAACGAGGATATCCACTTCAATATTTTTATTATTAGCGCGATCCTGCAAATCGCCTAGGTAGCGATAGCCCAAATCGGTTTGAAAAAACTGAACAATACGGTTTTGGGTAGCTCGTTCGCGCTGGCCTACGTTACTCATAACGGCGTCCCCTGTTTAGAATCATCTTCCAGCAGCCTGAGCATTTGCTGTTCATGCGCTGCTATCTGCGCTTCATCCCAAACGCCTGCACTTTCCATAAGCTGAATCATTCTGTAAAGTTTCAAAGAGTCGATGCTCTTATCCTTAATCGCTGCCTGAAAATAACCACGTTTCTGATCTGGCTGGAAATTACTCAGGCGTGAGTTTTTGCTGTGACTGATCAAACACAAATTGCCAAAGCGGTGTAAGACCTGCTTATCCAAAGGCTCATAGGCTTCCATTGGAGTTTGTGGTGAGAAGTGCTCGACAGAGCTTCGAAAAGTAAACTCAAACCGCTGAACTACCCCATCCGCGCTGCGGCCTTCCTTGGTGGCATCACACCAAATCAGGTAGTCCAGGTAGTTAAACACCAGGTTATTTTCGATTTCACCATACTTTAGCCGCTTTAACAGCTCTGGGTTTTTAGTGTTGAGCGCAGGGTAGTCTGCTGCCTTAAAAATCATCTGGTAATACTCTGCGCCACCTGAAGTATTTAAAAAGCGCCCGTACACGAACTGACGTGCCAAGTCCTCCAACTGCTGCAAATAAGCGGGGGCAGTGACCTGCTCCATTTGATAAAGCAGATTCAACGCACCATTGAGCCAGTGCTTATAAACCTGTGTAGGGGTGGAAACATGAAGTGCGCTGAGTAATAGCAAAATACGGCGGTTAATTCCCTCATAGCCCCCTTCCGCTTCCTGATCAAAGGTGTTGATATAGCTTTGGCTTTTTTCATTGTAAAAATGCAGCCGCTTCAAACTCCAGCTGTCATCACCATCGGAGAACTCACGCTTGATTATGTACTGGTCAAACAGGTATTTGGTTTTAAGCAGGGCAAAAACAAAACTCTGAACATGCTTTGCTGATGGCCTCACATGCTCATCAAACTGTTTAATCAGCTGCTTGTCATCCAGTGGGATATCTTGGCCCGTCCAGATTCTCAACACATGGAGTAAGAAGTTTGAAAAGTTGATCACGCTGTTAAAGCGCTCTGGTGCTGGTTCGTTGCTACTCTGCTTTGCTGGTTGCTGATAGGTACTTGCTAAAATTGTAGCTAGGTTTTTTTCCTGATCACTGTGTTCTGTACCCTTGGGCTTATCTGAATCGTTTTTAAGGCGTTGGCAAAGCTCAGCAAAATTTGATGGTTTAAATTGCCCCCATTCATTCTTGCCAAAAATTCGGTGCCGCTCAAATGGTGTAAAGCCATATTGAATATAGCGTTCCATGTTTGCTGCTGCGTCCCAAACCTTGGTTAGCGCATTAAGGCTAGCGGCTCTTTCTTCTTTCTCTTCAAGGCGATAGAGCACATCCATCAGCCGCGCTTTTACCACTTCGTGCTTTTCAAGTTGCTCACCACGGCTGTTCATCACCTCAAAATAATGGTTCAGATCCGTATCTTGGGGGACAGGTACCCGCGTAATCTGAACCTGGTCGAATAGGCATATACAAAAGTCGTTGAGCTGAGTACCCAGTGCAAGCAAACGCTTTTCAAGCAGCTTGTAACCATTGAGTAAACTAAGGTTGCAGTCTTCATTATTCAGCTCATGCAGCGCCACACCTTGCATCAATCGATCCAAAGTGCGGGAAGAACGGGGCCTACTTTCAAAAAGCAAGTTAGGATTTTTAAACCAGTCCATGTCGACTGTTATATCGCCAGCCTTGGTCAAGCGTTGCAGGCAAATCGCCAGCAAAGTCAGGGTTGTAAATCGCTGCTGTCCATCGATCACTTCAAAGCTTTTATCCGAACGGTTAAAAACGACAAGAGTCCCAATGTAATAGGTCTTTTTAGCATTTCCATGCTGCCCCAATCCAAAATCCTGAACATCCTGAATCAATTGGTGTATTTCACCTTCTTCCCACGCATAGTTACGTTGATACATGGGCACGCAATAGCGATTCTGATCGGCCATCAATTCACGAACACTGAAGCTCAACAACTCATTATTCATAGTATTTCAGCTCCTTGAACAGGCCGACAATGGCATCCAGCTTAGTGCCCTTTACATTCTTGATGGTCTCCAAAGGATGATTCAGAACATCAACAGGATGAATGGCATTCTTGATCAGTTTGAACAGGTTGTTTTCACGAGCGTGATTGTCCATGGTGGCCAACTGCACGACCTGCATCTGCAAGCGGCAACCATAGGCCCAAACAAACAGCTTCTCGACCGCTGCTGAAATATCCTGAGTGCCAAACTTATCGATGTAGTAAATCAGCGCACAGTCAAACAGGTTGCGGATGTAATTGTCACCTGTTCGGTAGCGCGACGGATAGTTGTTGAGGACATGAATAATCGTGCTGGCTCGTTCGTCTAATACCGCACCCATAAGGGTTATCTGCTTGCCATTGCTGCCGTGATGCTCGTCATCAATCACTTGGCAGATGAGCAGCTGATAATAGTTGATCATTTCAAAAAACCGGCGACCATTAATGACCATTTGGTCCAAGTGAAACGGAAACCTCATTTTCTGACGGTCAATTTGCCGCTGATACTGGCTGTTATAATCATCGACAAAATAATGAGCGATCCGCAGTGACTCTGTATAGGGGTAAACCCCGATAGAGTCCAGATTTACCCCCTTGAAAACGGCTACCTTGTTTTTGTTAAAATGCTGGGCAGACTTACCCTCAGCCCACTGACGAATGCGATACAGGTAATTTGCGAAGGTGTTGCTAAGCGCTGTACTGTCCAGACTTTCCCAATGACTGACCGTTATTGCTTTCAGGTCAGCTTCTGCTTCAGAAAATTCCCGCAGATGGAAGGCTTTGAGCAGGTCATGAGGATCAAGGTCACGCCCGCGCGCATTTTGTGAATCAAAAAACTGGAACGCTTCTGAAACATCTTTCAGCACAAAGCAGACCAGCTGGCAGTCATTCAACAAGAAGTATACATCCTCCTCGCTAAACGAGGATTGTGACACCGCCCGACGAGCGGCCAAAAAATTCTGATGCAGATTGTGGTGGCTGATGTCGCTATTGAATGTTTGGCGCTCCATAAAGGCATCAATTTGAGGTGCTAACAGGTCAAGCTTTTTGTTGACATCCTCACGCACCAACTTAATACCACCCTGTTTACGCTCCACCAGAATGGCCTTGACTAACAACAACAAAGTCAGCGTCCGTTGTTGACCATCGACAATGTCCAGCGTATCGGTAGGCTTACTCTCTTGTTCACCATAATGATGGTGAAAAACCACTGTCCCTAATCGGTAAGCAGACTTATCCCTATAACGACGAAGATCAGCCAGCAGGTCATTCAGATTTTTCTGCGTCCATTTGTACGGCCGCTGGTACGCAGGAATACGCAGTTCGGGGGTTGCCAGTAAATCCGCTACCGAAATGATCTTTTGATTCAGTCTGTGCATTTAACAATCCTTGTTGTTGCGTATACCGGTTCAGCTAGAACAGATTTAATCTGCATGACAAACACCCGTTAAAGACGGCTGCACTAAGCGCGTTTTACCCGTCAGCAGCTCTTGCATCATGCCTTGTTTGATTTGGCGGGTTTTGCCAAGGCGTTGTTCCAGAGCCTGAATCTCTGCGTCCATATCGGAAAGGATGGTGGCGATGGCGGTTTGTTCTTCATATGAAGGAAAAGCAGCCTTGGTAGACTCCATTTTTTCTTTTGTGACATGCAGCATTGTTCCTCCACTAGAGGAGCTACGCTTTAACTTCTCTGTCATATCATCAAGCAAATAGAACAAGTAACTCTGGCCATAACCAACTTCACAAGCAATTTTCCAAATATGATAGTGATAAATTGCCTTAGGTCCTCGCCATATCACAGGACCAAAAGTTGCTGACCACATGAATAGCAAATCACCGGATTTACAGTATTGCTTTTCAGGCAACTGCAAATTTGAATAGTAATACTCATCCCCTCGACCTGTTAAATTTTGCAATCTAATAACTGGGGTTCCACTATTTTCCCACTCATGTAACGAATACGCTCTACCATTAATAAATGAACTAGCAGTACCTAAAGTCACAACCTCCCAATCCTCCGGAATATCCCCCAACTCACTTGGTTTAGTACCTTTTGGCGCACCATCGTCACGCAACGCAAACTGCGGTAGGCGGGTGCGGCCAGTGAGGAGTTGTTGCATGGTGGCGGTTTTAATGGCCTGTTTTTTAGCGATCAATTTTTCCAGCTCGCTGATCAGCGCATCGACATCGGATAGAGCATTGGCGATGGCGGTTTGTTCTGCCTTTGGGGGCATAACCATCAACATATCAGCAATCATTTCACGGCGAACCGAATCGACTGATGACTTTGCAGTCATCGACATTATTCGATCATAGAAGTTATTGCTGAAATAGATGTAAAAATAGTAGCCATCCAATTCATCACCAAAGTTGTACATTAAATACACTCTTTGATGAAAATCGAACTTCCCATCTATATGGTGAAAGATCTTACCTGTACCTACGCCATCACCAGCGGTCAATACGCCTTCTCCATCAAACGAATAGGTGTTAATCCTTTCAACCTGTTGAGAGCGCACAAAAAACGGATAAAGCCCATCAATAACTTTATCCTGCGTATTCTTATTGCCTGTTGTGATAGAAACAACTTTACCTACAGTGGTTACCTTCCAGTCTTCTGGAATCTCTCCAACTTCCGTTTGCTTATATCCAACAGGAACGCCATTCGTAGCTATATCCGCCAGATACTTTGGACTTACTTCAGCTACTCCGCTCATAGCGCCCACTCCAAGCCCATGGCTTTTAAGTGACCTGCCACTTTATCACTCAGGTTATCTACCGATTGGGTAATGGTTGGCAGTGGTTCGCTGTAGCGCTCTTCAAGTTCTTTGACGCGATTAGCCAGTTGCTGGGTGACGCGCTCGATTTCGGCGACGATATTGCGTTCAAGCGACGCTAGCCATTTATCGTCCACAATCAGGGATTTGATATCAGTTTCACTAAGCTGTGGGTATTTCTTGAATACTGCCAAGTCGAGCTCAGTTTGCTTCTCTTTTACTTTTTTCTTTACTGCTGCCTCTTTCTTCACTAGAGATAAACACTTTTCTAGCGCATCTATTTCATCAGGATCACTCGGATTAACTTTCAGTTCTTTCAATCGAGCATTGATTAACTTTTGAGTCACCTTATCTTTATCATTTTTAGCTTCCAGCAGCAGGTCTTCTTCGCCGGAATGCAATTCCACAAATTCTTCTAGTGTTTGTGTTGCAGCCTCTACATCAGATTCAAGAATTGAAAGTTGCGTTAA
This sequence comes from uncultured Gammaproteobacteria bacterium, assembly GCA_937139475.1. Lineage (GTDB taxonomy): Bacteria > Pseudomonadota > Gammaproteobacteria > Enterobacterales > Psychrobiaceae > Psychrobium. The sequence continues at coordinate 9,941 of CAKZQF010000168.1, forward strand.
CAAATCAGAAAAAAATCGTTTTTCAACCAATGCGCGTGGTATGACTTCTGCGCGATAGCGTTTCTTGGTGATTTCGAAATCATGACTTTCTTTCCATACATTTTTACCGTCTTTTTTAGTAGGGAATATTTCACGTAATTGCTTACCACCATTCCAGCCGTCTTGCACTAGCACGTACACATCGTCTTGCATCACCTCTTCCCAGTAGTCCATCAGGATCTGGTAGATGTCGTATTTGCTCAGCAGTGGCGTTTGCGCATAGCTTTGTAACAGATCTTCGCTGATACGATGGATAATCTGTTTTGGCGATTCATCTTGCGCTATGGCGTGGAGGTTTGAACGCTGCGCCCATTCTGTAAAGGGCACTAGGCTTTGTGCGGCAAAGGATTTGAACTCATCATGGTTCAGAATAGTACTTTTCACTTGTGAGGCTTTAACCAAGGCTTTGCTATAACCTTCACGGGCAGGCTCAAACAAGGTCGCACGAATGCTCGGGAAGACTTGCCAGAAGCGCTCTAAGGCATCGATGTCGCGGTTTGGAATGCCGCCTTGCAGATGGGCGCTTAAATCGTGCAGGTCTTCCGGTTCGCTAGAGTCGATATAACGCGGAATATTGAGGTTGTAGTCGTTACCGGCGATTTCACTGAGCGGCACCATACGCGAGTAGCGCGGCAGTTCTAGCTGCTTGGTAAAGACATCAACGATTTTATGAATATCTTGGCTGCGCAAACGGTTTTTATTGCCGTCTTTGGCAAAGCCTTTGCTGGCATCGACCATGAAGATGCCGCTGCGAGCGTTCGCGTGCTCTTTATCAATCACGATAATACAGGCAGGAATGCCGGTGCCGTAAAACAGGTTGGCAGGTAAACCGATTATGCCTTTGATGTAACCTTGTTTAATCAGGTTTTCACGAATACGGGCTTCGGCGTTGCCACGGAACAATACACCGTGGGGCAAAATGACCGCACCTTTACCGGTGCTTTTTAGGCTTTTAATGATGTGCAGCAAAAAGGTGTAGTCGCCGTTTTTCTCTGGCGGAATACCCCAACTGAAACGGCCAAATTCATCGTCGTTCGGGTTAATGCCGCTGGTCCAGTTTTTGTTGGAAAACGGCGGGTTGGCTACCGCAAAATCAAAAGTCTTAAGTTGGCCGTTTGCCTCTTTCCACTGTGGGTCAGCAATGGTATTGCCTTTCCAGATTTTGGCGGTGGCGTTGTTATGCAGGATCATGTTCATACGCGCCAAGGCACTGGTGGCGTTATCCATTTCTTGGCCAAAAATACTCAAGCCACGCGGCGCTTCATCACTGGCTTTTAACAATAGCGAGCCAGACCCGCAGGTTGGGTCATAAACAGTGGCATCTTGCGGGGTGTTACTATCAATACCAATCACTTTTGAGAGAATGCGCGAGACTTCTGACGGCGTATAGAACTGGCCTTTGGATTTGCCCGATTCGGTGGCAAAGTGGCGCATCAAGTATTCGTAAGCATCGCCCAACAAGTCATCGCCATCGGCACGGTTATCGCCAAGGTTTAGCCCTTCAAAAATGCCGACTAGCTTACCTAGCCGATCAACCATTTCTTTGCCTTTGCCAAGCTTGTCCTCATCGTTAAAGTCGGCAACGTCAATGACGCCCTTTAGATCGTTTTCTTCGGCCAGGGCGCTGATCACTTTGTTGATTTTATCGCCGATCTCTTTGTCGCCTTTCAGGGCAACCATATCGTCAAAGCTGGCGCCTTGCGGCACCATGATCATGCCGTAAGGGTCGCCTTTGTATTTATCGGAGACATACTTCATAAAGAGCATGGTCAGTACATAGTCTTTGTACTGGCTGGCATCCATACCGCCGCGTAGTTCATCACAGCTAGCCCAAAGGGAGGAGTAAAGTTCGGTTTTCTTGATGGCCATTTGGGTTCCTTAATCTTTCATCGTCTGGCTTTTGGCCGGAATATGTTCCAATAATTGGTTTAACTCGCAGTTAAACAAACTGCACAGCTTATCTAGCGCCTCTAAGTCCACCTTAAGCGCGGTTTCTTTGTACAGTAGCGTGACGGTGGTACGGCTTAGGCCGGTTTCTCGCATCACGTCGCTAATGCGCAT
>CAKZQF010000169.1 GCA_937139475.1 uncultured Gammaproteobacteria bacterium
ATGAAAAATTGTTTTGTTGAAATTAATGTTGCACATAAAGAGTCAGGTCAACATTGGTAATTACCGGGGCTTGAGCACCAACGGTACGAATATGCTGAGCACAGCATATTTGTACCGTTGGTGCTCAAGCCCCTCTTCTGTTTTGTTAGTAAAGCATCAGAGGTTTTTGCGCATTCCATCGAAATCGATATCAAGGTTGTTATTTAAACAGCTAGTTGAGTTATAATTATCAAAAAATTATTTTAAAGACTTCTTATTATTACTGTTCAACTAAACATTATGTCTATAGCGCAATCAATACCCACCTCAAGGACTGCTTTTTTGAAATGAATGATCTCCCCAGAATTGGTAGCAACTATTTTGGTATACCAGTGTCTAGTCCCTCAATAATGGGACAACCATCTTTACTCCCAGTGCATAAGTTTACCAGTAATGTTAATTCATTTTTCAAAACGTGTAATTCTTGTAGATGAGTTTCAATGTCAGCTAATTTTGCCCCTGCCATTTTCCGGATCTCTGGTTTTGCTTGTTGAGGCGCTTCTCTAAAAACCAGCAACTGCGATATTTCATCAAGGCTAAATCCCATCCGTTGAGCACGTCTGATGAATTTTAGTCGTGATAGATCTTTATCGTAGTAAATGCGTAATCCTGAGGCGTTACGGGAAACTCGTGGTAGTAAGTTGATTTTTTCATAATAACGTAAGGTATCCGCACTAATGTTAAGCCGTTTAGTGACTTCGCCGATCTGATACATTGCTAATATCCTCAAAAAATAAAAAAGTACTCATTGAGCAAATAAAAGCCCATTAAAATAAGTGCGATGCCACCTATTTTTTCCAGATAGTATTGCCAGCGAGCAAATGGTTTTAATGATTCCAAATAACCAATACTAAAGGCTCCTATCAATACAGGAAGTGTTCTACCTATGCCAAACATTAACAACAATAATGCACCGTAGGACATTGAACCAACTGCCGCACTAGCTGATAAAGCAATCAGTAGCCCAGGCGAACAAACAGGGCAAACACCGACAGTAAAAGGAACCCCCAATAGGAATGCACTCCACATCGTCGCTACCCGTTTTCCTTTATTTGAGAACCAAGGAATAGTAAATTTTAACCAGCCAGCCCAGATAACGCCAAATAAGATCAATAAGGGGCCGAGCAATAAATACCAATGACGACCGAGTAGATTATTAGCAAATTCGCCGCTAAATGCAGCCCCTACACCCAGAGAAATATGGGTGATGATCATGCCAACAATAAAAGCTCCACCAAATTTAACGGCCTCATACAAAGTTCTAGCTTTGGTGACGTAGGCCAACACCACTGGGATAGTGATAAATGATGCCGGATTAAAGCTAAACAAGAAACCCGTGATAAGCGCTGCGCCAAGTCCTAATATATCACCTTGATGCATCAATTCATTCATGGAGTTATCAATCGTTGTTGCAATTCATCCGTTAATCGTTTTAATGATGGCATTGCGGTAAAAATTAATTCGCCGTCGATGGCGATCGCTGGTGTTGTTAACACCCCTAAAGATACCGCGTAGTCGAGTTCTTCCAGTACATCAAGTTCTCGATACTCAACTCTGTCATCGCCTAATTGTTTGACCAGAGACTGAATACGCTTTTTAGCGTCACCACAGCGCTGACAAGTGGATGTAGAGAATAATTCGATAATGATCGGGGTTGCCATTAGAAGTTTACCCTAAAACCTGTGGTGAAAATATAATCAGTCTCTAATGCGCTGCCGTTAAGATTTTGTATTACGGGAACCTGTACCGCAGCCTCTAGAATATATTTCATCGTGACATATTGAATTCCCGGTGTTAAATATAAAGTTGTGCCACCAGAATTAGGATCGTTTATTCCTGATAGGCGATTATTGCTTTGGTTAATGATATTAGCTTCCAGTACGCCGTAAAGAAAACTGTGAGTATCACTACTTAATTGCTGAGGAGACAGGCGATATTGAAAGGAAATATCGGCTCTTGCTTCATTGCCAGCATTAAAATTATTGGCGTTACCTTTTTGACTATAGCTTAATTGACTATCAATTTGATAATCCAGAGTTTGATAAGTCATCACCACACCAGCAAAATAATCCCAAGCACCACTACCCGATTGTAACGGCATCGGTAAACGTCCTAAACTATCGATTTTATTATCATTGCCTGTGGGTGCTTTGAAACCACCAAAACCGGCAATGCGAAAGGTTTTGCTACGTTCATCGTGTTGTAAAAATGTATAGCGAGCAAACAGTTTGCTATCTCCAACTCCGCGAGTGGAACGAGTAAATTGTTGATCCATTGCCGTTAAATCTAAGGTTTTATCAAAATAAGGAACTGCTGCAAAAAGTGCAAGTTTTGCGTTAATACCGTAACCTAACACTGAAATCAGACCATTTACGTTAAGATCGCGATCCATGGGACTCGGGTCATTTTTAAATCGTCGAGCAATTAACTGCTCGCGATTAACAAAGGCATCTTTGGCAACTGGGAGGGCGGTATTAAACGTAATTGCGGCGGCATTGACTCCGATAGAAACAAAGGCCATAACGCTCGCTATCATTACGGCAGTTACACGCAAAGTTACAGTTGACATGCTATTTTTCCCCCTGATGCGATTCAATTGATTTTAAAGTAAAGCCCGCATCAGTGAGTTCTTTTTTCGCTTGCTTTTCAGAAAGGGTTTTACCGTCAGCTACTAAAACATTGACAACACCATCTTTTAAATTGGCTGTTACTTTCAAAACACCATCCAATTTCCCGAGTTTCTTTTGCACATTATATTCACAAAACGGGCAAACTAAACCATCCACCTGCAATTGGTAATGGGTTTCGGCGGCGGAACTGACGGTACTCAAGGTTAAGCTGCTAATAAATAAGCTGAACAATAGGCATTGTAATAAGCTTTTCAATGAAACTAAGTTTAATTTATTCATGGTAATAACCTCTTTAAATTGGAGTTAATGATTTGTGGTAGTTGCTGCAACTTGAAACAGACTCAACTCAATCGTAAAGTTATTCGTGGGGACAAAATCGACTTTGATCGCACGTTTTCGTCCCGCAATTATCGGCTTTAACAGTTCGATTTCATGCGCTTTTTCAGCATGGATCAATAAACGACTTGTTTTTACTGCCGCCATATTACCGATAGCCTCTAAAACGGGAGCAAGTTGTTTGATTTGTTCAAAGCTAAAACTCAAAGTTACTAAAGGTTTTTCTGCGTATTTAAGCGGGTTATAATTACTGACAGCTTGTTGATTTAAACTCAATAAACTAAAACCTGAATCGGCAAAAATACTAGCGACCTGTGCTTGTTTAACCATAACGGTTGATAAAAAATTTACCTCGCCAGATTTTAAATTAACCTGAACTGAAGCTGCGTCAATACCGTCTACTTTCCCTATTTTGTTACTAACGTTATAGGCACAAAAAGCACACACTATTCCTTTTATTTTTCCGTGGTAGGCATAATCGTTAGCCCAAACGGGTTGAGTTAGCATGAAAGTACTTATGATGACGATTAATAATAAGTTTATTTTCTTGAACATAATACTCACCTTATCCTTCAAGCCACATTTGCAACGGTAGCGCCAAAAAAGCAGCAAAAAAACCGATACACCACAATACTACGGAGAACCAATAAATTCGGCGATTCCACGCTTGTGTTTTATTGCACAATGCGCCTAACTCTGGATCAATTGGGCAACTGCGACCAGGTCGGTACATCATATAAGCAGTGAGTGCTAGCATGAGACCAGAAACACCGAAGACGAGCGGTTTGTGTTGACTTAAGGTCACTAAAAAGGGGAAGTTACTGACCATTGATGCAACAGTAGCCCCCATGCCAAGCGTGACCAAAATGATGGGGATGGCGCAGCAAACTAACGTGCCAGTGGTAGTAAATAATGCGAGCCAAGTAAGACCCGTTTCTTTCTTGGCTGTATTATCGCTAGTTTTACCAAGTGACGTTTCGGATAGCGTGGACATCTTTTCATTTTTCATTTTTCATGATCCAATGGGCAATATCATAACTCTAGCTTAATAGATGGAGTTAACTCCATGTCAAGCATTGTTTTTATGTTATTTTTTGCTGTCCAATTTTTTTATGGTTCGATAGGTAAAACCGGCATCATCAAACAATATTTTCAGTTCTGGTTCTTCTAATATTAGGTTTTCATCACCGGATACTATCACTAGACCTTCTTTGAGTTTGATATCAACATGTTTAACTCCTTTAATCGCCATAAATTTTTTCTCGATACCATAAGCACAATATGGACAGGCCAAACCATCGGCTCTGATTTCAAAAAGCGATCCACCCGCCAATACAGGTAGTGAAAAGTTAAACACGAATAAAATAAAAACAGTTCTCAGTAATTTATTTATCTTACTATTCATAATAAAATCCTATTATCTCTTAGTTAAAAACTTACGTTTACAGATGCCATTCAAATTCCAGACGCGCCCGATAGTCCGAATCATCTTGCTCACCATTAAGGTTAGAAAGTACGGGGATTTGTACGCCTGCTTTGACCGCAAAATTTCTTAATGTCCACATGATCCCTGGCGAGACAAACCATTGGCTGCCGCCGGTATTATTCCTATTAACACCATTGAAGGCATTGCGTCCACTGTATTCGCCATTGAATTCCAATAACCACACGGTATCGGCTTCTCGGTAGTCGTTAACCTTAGGGCGGTAACCTCCCGCAAAATCGACGAACAGGCGATCACCACGTTGCAAATTTCCCTTATTTTCAATTGAGCGATCTTGATTAAAACGATAACGAACGCTTGCCCATCGATACCATTTCAAACTTTCATAACCATAGGTAAAACCCAGTAAGGTGTCTGTCGTGCCAGAGCCTACTTGGTCATCACCGGTATCTAATTTTACCTTGGCGACAATCGCCGCTGTTTCTTGTACGCCTAATGTGTCTTTGCGCCAAAAACGATACTTAGTTGATAAAGTCATGTCGCCGACACCTTGTTCCGTTCCTAAATCGTCTTTAACGGTCTCATAAGGCAGTTCAATACCAACCACCCAATCACCTGACAATCCATACTTAAAGGCGACAGCCTGTTCACTTTCTTTTTCATCGCCTTGTTCGGATTGAGCAAATTCGGCATGAATTTCAAAGCCATCTTTAAAAAGAACATGAGGGCCCGGACTGAAAACCGGATCATGTGCAAATACGTTACCAGTGCTCAAAAGGCAACCAGCCAAACCAAGGCATAACCGTTTTTGTTGGTGTTTTATAATCATTATTTTACTGTCCAGTTACTCTGTTGTAATAACGATAACTAATGGAGTTAACTCCATGTCAAATATTTATTCAAAGAAAATGAAATTATCGGTAGGAAATTATTACACTTATTAAAAGACTCCTCTTTTACCAGAAGAGTCTTTGCAAGAGGTCAGTATATTTAGGTTTCGGTTGTCCCAGATGTTCCAATACTAGGCAACTTCCACAAAACGAATAATGCCGGAAAAACCAGTAACACCATGAGTAGAGCAGACGCCGTTCCGCCAACCATAGGGGCAGCAATTCGCTTCATCACATCGGCACCAGTACCGTCGCTCATTAGCACCGGAAGTAATGACATCGATAAGGCCAGGCCAGTCATCAGCATCGGTCTGATACGCTGCGAAGCGCCCAGTGCGACTTCCTCGAAAAACACCTTGTGACTCATCGAGGGATTTCGCTTTTTGGCTTCAATTAACGCGTGATCTAAATAGTGCAACATCAGTAAGCCCAGCTCTGCCGCTAGACCTGCCATGGCTATCATGCCGACCCAAACAGCGACGCTCAATTTATAATCTAAGGCGAAAAGCAACCAAATAGACCCCATTAAAGCAAAAGGCATGGCACTCAATACAAACAAAGTGTCGCTAAACCTGCCGCGATGTAAATAGAGTAATAAGAATACCGCAAATAATGTGGCTGGAATGACCCATTGCAATTTTGCTTTGGCACGTTCGAAATACTGAAATTGCCCGGCCCACCCCAATCGATAGCCTGCGGGCAACGCCACTTTTTGATCTATCACCTGTTTCGCTTGTGCAACATAATCTGCTACGCCTAGATCACCTTTGATATCGACGAAAACAAATCCAACCAACTGGCCATCTTCATTACGGATCATCGGTGCGCCAGTACGAAATTCGATATTGGCCACTTCGGTAATAGGCACCTGAGTGCCAGTTTTGGTCGGTACTAGGACTTTTTCCAATGCGTCGATTGAATCTCGGTAATCGCGAGCATAACGCACATTCACTTGATAACGTTCGCGTCCTTCTAAGGTCTGCGTAGCTGGTATACCGCCTACGGCTGCCATCAACACATCCTCAACATCTTGGACATTCAGCCCATAACGAGCTGCCGCATCACGATCAATATCAAAATCAAGAAAATACCCACCAGTTAAACGTTCCGCAAATGCGCTACGAGTAAATGGCGATGTGCGTGGATCATCTTGTAAGGCACGCTCAATAGCCACAGCGGTTGCTTCTATTTGCCCTAAATCATCACCAAATACTTTGATCCCCAAGGTGCTGCGTATGCCTGTTGCCAACATTTCGGTGCGAGTCTGAATTGGCATCCACCAAATATTGGGCATACCAGGGTAGTTAAGCTTTTCATCCATCTCGGCGATCAAATCGTCCCAGGTTAATCCTTCGCGCCACTGGTCTTTGGGTTTCAAGGTCACCACCGTTTCGACCATAGAGAGTGGCGCGGGATCGGTGGCACTGGTAGAACGACCAACCTTGCCAAACACGCGCTCAACTTCTGGGAACGTTTTGAGTTGCTTGTCCATGCTTTGCAGCACCTTACCCGCTTCGGTAATGGACATTCCTGGCATCGCTGTGGGCATATATAAAATGCTGCCTTCGTTTAGTGGCGGCATAAATTCATTTCCGAGTTGTTTAACTATCGGCAAGGTCAGCACCAATGAGAGTAACGCGACTGTCACCACAGGCCAGCGAAAACGAATGCAAAATCGGATCATCGGTAAGAACGAAGCGACTAACAAGCGGTTAATCGGGTTTCGCTCAGAATGTATTTTCCCTCGGATCAATAACACCGCCAATGCCGGGATCAATGTGACTGATAGTATCGCGGCAAACGCCATACTATAGGTCTTCATAAATGCCAATGGTTTAAACAATCGACCTTCCGTCGCCTCCAATGAAAACACCGGAATGAACGAAATGGTAATGATCACGAGTGAGAAAAAGATACTTGGCCCAACATCTTTCATGCCTTCTATGATCAGTGATTTACGTTCGGCTTCTGAGTGTTCAAAACTCAACTTTTTATGCACGTTATCAATCATTACCACGGCTGCATCAACCATCGCACCGATGGCAACGGCAATGCCACCCAATGACATAATATTGGCGGTCAACCCTTGGCCAGCCATGGGGATAAATGCCAGTAAAATCGCGATTGGTAGGGTAATACAAGCAACAAGCGCAGAACGCACATGTAGCAAAAAAGCAAAGATAATGAGTGAAACGACAATCATTTCTTCAATCAGGGTATGTTTAAGTGTATTAATTGCACGCTGTATTAAATCGGATCGATCATAGGTGATCACCACTTCGACACCCTCGGGTAAGCCCGACTGCACCTCTTTCAAACGTTGTTTAACCCGTTCTATGACGTTGAGCGCATTTTCCCCATAGCGCATGATCACAATGCCACCTACGGTCTGGCCCTCACCATCCAGTTCAGCAAGCCCCCTTTGCATTGCTGGCCCAATCGTGACTTCTGCTACTTGAGACAATAGTATTGGTACATTATTTTTACCGACGCCGATCACTACTTTGGTTAAATCCTCAGTAGACTTTAAATAACCGCGACCGCGAATAAAGTGTTCATGCCCTGCGATTTCAAGCACTCGGCCGCCGACATCATTATTGGATCGACGAATAGCTTGAATCACTTTCGGTAATCCGATCCCAAAACTGGCCAATCTATGAGGATCAATTTGA
>CAKZQF010000170.1 GCA_937139475.1 uncultured Gammaproteobacteria bacterium
TCAACCGCACTACCATCAACATTGGCCAGATAGTGAACCTTTATATTATCCACTGCATAAGGTTTTAACGCCTGAGCGCATACCTTCGGGCCGTAATATGAACCACCAATGCCCACCGCGACAACATCAGTAAATGCCTGGCCGTCAAAGCCGCAAAGCTCACCTTGATGAATTTGCGCTATCAGCTTAGCCATTTTAAGTTCACATCCATGAACTTCCTCAGCTAGCCTTTGGCCTAGCACAGCTTGTTGCTTGTCTTGCGGTGCACGTAAAATAGTATGAAGCACACTGCGATTTTCAGTATGGTTAATCTTTTCACCACTAAACATTGCAGCGCGTTGCTGCTCTAGTTTTTGCAGCTCGGCAAAAGTGAACAGTGCATCCATCACCCTAGCGGTTATATTTTGCTTGGAGTAATCCATGAACAAGTCAGCAGCAGATAATGAAAAATCTTCAAAGCGGGTTGGTTGGTTATCAAATGCTTGGCTAATACTGAAGTGTTGCTGCTGTTTAGCGAGTGAAAATAAGGTATCTATCATGTATTCTTCTAAATCAATCTAAGGGGTGGTACGTCCGTGTTGTTGGCCAATACTAACATTACATCGTGGTAAAAACTCTAAAATTTTAGCTTTTAAAGCCTCTTTAGCACTCCCCTCCCCATGCACAATAATAATGTGCTTGGGCTTTACTCGCATCCGGCGAATAAAACGCAGTAAATCATGCTGATCTGCATGGGCTGAATAGCCCGACATGGCATGAACCTGCGCGTTAACAGTAAGGCGCTTATCGCCTATATCAACATAGCCATGCTGTGGGCCATACTTTAAAATTAAACGCCCCAACGTACCACGCGCTTGATAACCGACAAACAAAATATCGGTGCTAGGTAATTCGATAAAACGCTCAAGGTAGTTAACAATGCGCCCGCCACTACACATGCCGCTCGCAGCAATAATGATGGCAGGAACTTTCTCGCTGTTACGCTCCAGGTAATTCATAACATCAAGGTGCTGTTGATGGCTATCAATTGTGGTGAGCTGTTCAAAAGATAGCGGATGACGCCCTTGTTTGAGCTTTTGATGTGCTTCTTTGTCCCAGCATTGTTTAAGGCTACGATAGTCTTTGGTAAATTTGGCCGCTAAAGGAGAATCGACGATGACATCAATGTTACTTAGGATTTCTTCACCAAGGTTAAGCCGCCCCTTAGTCTCTAGTCGATGAAGTATTTCTTCTATTTCGTATAATAATTCTTGGGTACGACCAATACTAAACGCGGGGATTAATACAATCCCACGGTCATTAACACAACGAGTTAGTAAATCACCAAGTACCTTGCGGCGTTTTTGGCGGCCCAAATGATTTTTATCGCCATAAGTACTTTCAATAACCAACTTATCACAACGATATGGCGGTTTAGGTGCTGGTAACAATGGTGTGTAGCATGCGCCTAAATCACCGGAGAAGACAACCCTTTCACAGTTATCGCCATCTTTAATATCAAACTCAATAAAGGCAGAGCCTAGTATATGCCCAGCAACTTGAAAGCGCGCCCTAACTCGCTGCGAAGCAGCTTGCATTGGTGTTAGAGGTAGCTCAACCCATTGCTTATACTCAACTGCAACGATCTGCTGGCGCAACCGGCGCAAAATTACTACAGTTATTTGCTTGCCTTTGAGGCCAGCCACCTTTAATGCATCTTCAATAACTTCAGGTAAAAGCTGCGCTGTTGCGGTTGAGCAGTATATATCCCCCTTAAAACCCGCCGCTATCAAATAAGGAATGCGACCAACATGGTCAATGTGGCAATGAGTGACTAGCAAAGCTTGTAGGTTCTCAATCGGAAAGTCGATCGTAAGCATTTTCTCAGGCTCACGATGCTCAGTTTCCGCACCTTGGAATAGACCACAATCTATCAGGTAATGATTGTTAATATTGCCAAAGCGAAC
>CAKZQF010000171.1 GCA_937139475.1 uncultured Gammaproteobacteria bacterium
TGAAGGCATCAGAGCTGGATAAACCGTCAGGGGCTGTTGGGCTGCCTAAAACACCCTCAAGGGCCTCTGGAGCTTTTTCTGGGCTTGTTGGCTCACTTGATACCCTTTGATCTATCCAGAACCCACAGAGGACTTATGAAGCCGGAAGGGTGTGATTTAACATCAGGCTTCAATGGTGGACGTTCGCGATAGAGTGCTTGGAGATTTTGATTGGTGATTGATCGGGAACCGTGGTGCGTAAACCCTAAGCTGAGAAACAGTGAAGGGCGCACTTATGCAAACTCTCTACCTGCGGTTCCGAGCTTTGCGTGCGATCCTTTTGAGCTGAAGCTCAATCATCAAAAAGAAACGGCCCGCCATAGCGGGCCGTCCTAGCGCTCATCTTGTTTGGCAGATGCCTAGTGAGCGTACTGAGAGATCAAGAGGATCGCGATACCGACAGCAATAGCTCCAGCCAAGTTTGTGCGTGTCGGATCGTATGGCGGGAAGAGTGCCGCCAGAAGTGGTTTGATGAAGTTTTTCATGATTTTTCCTTTCAAGGGTTCGCCACCAATCAAGGTGGCGAACGGTTGCATTTTATTGGGGTTTAGGCTGCGTCGTCGAAGTCTTGGGCATTGTCGATTGCGTCAAAGACGTCGAAGTCTGGGCGCTCCATAATGTATGGAGCGTGAAGGATGCTCGACATCATACCTTCTTCCAAAGATGGCAAGCGGTATGGATCAGCCTTACGCAGGTCGATTTGGTACCCCATGTCCACCAAGCTGGCGAGCGACATGCGTGACAGTGGGCGCTTACGACCAGACAGGAAACCTGTCAGCAGTTCATCACCAAATGCACGCTCGTCCCAGTGGCTATCACGGGTACCCTGACCACCGTCACCTTCGACCGGGATTGATGTTGGGTTACCTGGTGAGATGCGGCGATACTCAGCGATTGCGTTGCGGCCCATGAAGCGTGGATTAGAGCCACCAGCGCCCACAATCAAACCTTTGTATGCCCAGAGCGTACCTGAACCCACAACGTGCAGCATTTCGTGGAGGATAACATCTTCCAATGTACCGCGGCGTGCCATTTCAGCCAAGTCAGCAATATCAAACTGCATGATGCCTGTAACTGGCAAGCGATCTGAAGATGCAACTGCCGTTGGACCTGCACGGCCCAAGACACCACCCGGACCATCAATAGGGCGCACTGATGCGTCGATGTTGATGCCGACCAAAACGACCTTGCCGTTGATACGCACGCGGCGCTTTTTGGTGCGGATGAAGTTGTTGATACGCGTTTGCGCTTTAACAAAAACACCACGGTAGTTTGCAGGCACACCTGACAAGTTGGTGACAATGTAGCCGCCACCATTTGCTGCAGGCTCTGGGGTTTCATTGGATGCGGCAATGCCTGTCTGGCTTGCTGCGTTAGTTGTTTTCTCTTTAGACATTTGAGTACTCCCTGTGTGTCTTAAGGTTGTTTCGTACCTACAGGTTTCCACATCGACGCCCCGCCTCGCAATTATCCAAACGCCCAATATTACCCCCTAGATCATTGATAACTAAGTGCTTTGTACAGGCGGTTGAACCAAGTACGTGGTTGCAATGCTGCAACCACGTAGAAAACAGCAGTTTGCAATCTGGTTCTTTCTTGAGGTCCGATTACATTGAAAATGAAAGGTTAAAGGGGGGGAATGGCATGACACTCGCAATGACACCGCTGAAAAAACCGTCTCATATGGTTGGGTTTTTGTACGATGAAATCGGCAACATGAATGAAATTAGCCGCCAGACAGAGATGTCTGCGGACTTGCTTTGGGCAGTAAAAGGCAAGCCAAATTACACTTTTAAAACAGAGCTATATTCCAAAAATGTAACCGCGCTGTACAATAAGGTCCGTAATTTTGATCTGTTCCCAGATTACATTGAAGAACACATTACCGACCTTAGAAATGCCTATGCCCTATCTGCAAAAGGTAGCGCCGAGCACAATCCAGCAGCGCTCAAATCACTCCTGCTGCGTCAATGGCCTTTACTGAACCAACATAATGGTGACTTTGCAGGTGTACCTGACACAGGCGCGATGCATTACTTGTCTGGGACAATGATGTTGGTCGCAGACCTGCGCCAAATCGATGGTGAATACCTGCCAGAAAACAAAATTGCGCGTGCTATCTTTGACTTCAAGAAGGCCGCAGAGCTTTTGAAAAACCCGGGGCAAAAATTCCGTGTTTTGCTCTCTTTGGCTGCCGCACAACAGCGTAGAGCGCATCATCGAGGGAAAGGCTTTGTGCCTCTCGTGGAAATTCTTGAGCTTGCAGAATTGAAGTTCTTGTCGGCTGTACAACAGCTTCAGATCACAAATTCTGAAGTTGATGCCTTGAACGCGTTGAAGCTTGCAAGCGTTCTCCAAGATGAAGACTCAATGCTCGATGCCGAAGCTGCCTTGATGGGGCATAACCCTGCCTTCGAGGATATCAATTATTCAGGATGGACTCCCGTGACACCGGTTAGCTCGGATCCTGATCTCGCCTACTATCGCAACTTCAAATCTTCCCAAGGACGTATGTCATGAAAAACTTCACCCTAACCGTAGCGATCGCCGTCGGTATATTGGCCACTACCCAATTGTCTGCTGCGGGTTCTGATAGCATGAATGCGGACCCTCTATTGATAGAGTCTTTCATTGCCCAATTATCGACTGTGGATATTGATACTACGAAGGCTGATCACCTAAGGATAGAGCCTTTCACGACGTCTCCTATTTGTCAGATCGATCCGGCATTTAATAAGTTCGGCGCCTAGGGCAGCTAGATCCTAGAGTACAGGTCATCATCGCCCCCATGGCCACCAAATATGGCGCTTCTGCGCCATTTTGCGCCATGCATCTCGATCAGCCTGCACTTCTAAAAGCCTCTCACGCAACTGATCATTCTCGGCCTCAAGAGACGCTACTCTCATAGGCATTTCCGAAGCGTCGTTTTGGGTGTGCAAAGAGTGTGCAGCCTCCACTGTGCGCACAGTGGAGGTTCTCCACCTATCAAGGTCTTCAGTCTTGATGTTCCAATGATTGCGATTATCTCTTTTGGCTAATAAACGTTGATCTTTGATGGCTCTCATGATTGTCCAACGAGAGACGCCTGCGGCATGCGCAGCCTGTGCAGGAGATAGGTGTGTACACACACTGTGCAGGGTGTGCATCTTGCTCATATCCGCACCTGACTCTGGCAGAAGCTTACAAATACCGCTTCAATATTCTTTGCGCCAAGCTTGATGCCTTTTTGTGAACAGAATGAGCGGAACGCGTCGGCAATCTTACCGTGATCCCAGTTTGAGTTTTCGCGAGCCAATTTCTCCCAAGGATCAGTATATTTGACACTGCCGCTTTTGGGGAAGATCAGCCGTTCCTTAGCTTCTGTTCGCCTGCCTCTACGGGCAACTGAATGCGCCTCTTGTTCTTTCTTGGCATCTTCCAGCGTTTCTTTAATTTCCCACGCTAGCTCAACCTCTGTTGTCTTACGGCGCTCTCGCTTAGTAATCCGATAGCTGATGCGAAAACGGCTCGATTGATTAACTTCGTCAATAGCAGCATCGAGGGCTTTAGCTCGAAAATCTGGCCACCGCTTTAACTTACCTGTCTGGACCCCAAGGCGAGCACGAAGTTCTTCAACTGTGAAGCGCTCCATTTGCTTTTCACGAGCAGCTCGGAATGAAATCATTTCGTGCAGACGGTAGGCATACCGCGAGGACATGGCGAGACCAGCGCGATAATCTAGGACCGCGTAGAGGTTCGACTTCTCGATGATTTTACGGAACTCATCATCGAATTTATAGCGTAGCTTTCCCGAACCCTCATCGAAGTCTACTTTTCCCACAGCTATCAACCCATAAACAGCCGTGTTTTTCTCAGCGTTGTTCACATGGCGCATGGTCACGCCGCGCAACTCCTCAAAGAGACGCACCACATCTTCGTGGGTCAGGTTACGAAAGCCTTTTACCTGCTTAAAAGTAGCTAGCGGCAGTTCATGCTCCTTATCGTCAGCAATTTTTCCGCCTGCGTTCTTCATCAACACATCTTGCAACTTGAGCGCCTGTAAACTGGGTGGATTACGCAAAGCGCGATCACTATATCGCCCATCCGCAATCTCACCCGCCTTGCTCAATCTGGCGGGGTCGTGGCTACTCGTTTCTGCGCTATTTACAGCATATCCCATAACGTGAAGCTATCCGTGACTTATTAGGTCGTCAATAAGTCACAGTAGTCCCCAAAGGTCACGTATGGAGTCCCCAAAGGTCACGTTTAAGTCCCCAAAGGTCTGGCCTAATCAGATTAAGCTTTCTTTTTCATAGGGTTACGATGCCCTGAAATAAGAAATATATAGAAATAAAGGAACTGCGTTCCTCTTGAAGAAAAATATGGGTTGGTTTTGGCGCTTGTGGCAACCGTAACCCTCATTTTCAGCCGATCAGAGCGTGGCAAATGGCGGTGAATGAAAAACTGTTCTGATGGTAGCAAAGGATGCGAACAAAGACCCCCTATTTCCTGCCAACTTCATTCACCCAAACATCAGCTCTGGTTGAAAGGTTGATTGCCGAGAAAATATCGGGGCTTTTGAAGGCATCAGAGCTGGATAAACCGTCAGGGGCTGTTGGGCTGCCTAAAACACCCTCAAGGGCCTCTGGAGCTTTT
>CAKZQF010000172.1 GCA_937139475.1 uncultured Gammaproteobacteria bacterium
TAGTCACAACTTGTTACGTTTAATTGTTGATAACACTCTTGATTACTCGCTAAACTAACCAGCTATAGTTCGAGTAAGCTGCGAATTATGAGAATAATTGAATAACAATAAAAGGGAAAATACCGTGAAATTGACCGCCATTTCAGTCGCTCTAATGCTCGCTATTAGCAGCCATAGCGCCATCGCAGAAGACGACAAAAAATCAAAGAAAGAGAAAAAAGAAAAATCCATTGCCTCAATGATTAAAGACAAAACCCATGCCAAGGGATTGTTGAATTTTTATTTAGATGAAAAGACCGGCAAGAACCTGCTTGTCTTAGAAGAGTCTCAACTAAATACCCCTATTCTATACTTTGCTCACACCGTTGATGGCTTAGCCGATGCAGGGCATTTCCGTGGTGGCTACCGTGATAACAAAATCATTGAGTTTCGTCGTCACTTTGACCGTATCGATGTGATCACAAAAACACCGCGCTATTTGTTCGATGAAAATAATCCATTAAGCCGTTCTAAAAATGCCAATATTAGTGAATCGGTATTAGCCTCATTGAAAATTGAAAAGGCAGAGAAAGGTCAAATCGCACTCAAAGTTGATTCTTTGTTCTTAGGCGAAGCACTGCATAAAGTTTCTCCATGGTCTCGTCCGGGCGATAAAATGGCTAAGAAGCGCTTTAAGCCAGGTAAAGTTAGCAGCAAGAAATCGCGTATTCTTAACAAGCGCGTTTATGATCATAACGTTGATGTTGTGGTTAACTATGTATTTACCAACCCAAATCCTAGCGTTGGTGGTTCAAATGCTGTCGCCGATCCACGTTCTACTTCGGTAACGGTACAACATTCTTTCGTGAAACTGCCAGAAAACGGTTTTAAGCCGCGCTTTGATGATGCACGTATTGGTTACTTCACTCACGAATACGATCAAATGACGTCAAGCAAGTGGGCACCGTATCAGGACGTTATCAAGCGTTGGAATCTAGTGAAAAAAGATCCTAGTGCAGCGATTTCTGAACCGGTACAACCTATTGTTTGGTGGATTGAAAACACCACACCAACAGAATGGCGCAACTCGATCAAGACGGCTGTTTTAAGTTGGAATAGTTCATTTGAGAAAGCGGGCTTTAAGAACGCTATCCAAGTGAAAGTACAGCCAGATGATGCAACATGGGATGCGGGAGATATTAGCTACAATGTATTACGTTGGACTTCATCACCCAACCCACGCTTTGGTGGCTATGGCCCAAGTTTAGCCAACCCACTAACTGGTGAAATGATTGGTTCAGACATCATGCTTGAGTTTGTCTTCATGAAAAACCGCTGGATCTATGACAGCTTATATACTCAAGGCGCAACCAGCCTTACCAATGATGCAATCCCATCAAGTGCACTTAACTGCAGCGCTGGCCATGAAATGCAGCAAGGGTTAATGCTTGGCCATGCAATGACGCAAAACAATGAAGTGGATAACAACGAAATGCTAGATCAAGCGCTCCAAGAGCTTATCATGCACGAAGTTGGACACACACTTGGCCTGAATCATAATATGAAAGCCTCTATCCTCTGGGATGAAAAGGAAGTTCATGACAAGAATAAAACCCAAGGCATCTTAACTGGGTCGGTGATGGATTACACCCCAATTAATGTCGCACCAACCGGTGTAACACAAGGTGATTATTACCAAACAAAACCAGGACCATACGACGACTGGGCGATCGAGTACGGTTACTCAAGTGCTGTGGCAGATGAATCAGCAGAGCAGCAGCGCCTTAATAACATCCTAAGCCGCTCAGGCGAGCACGGTTTAGCCTTTGGTAATGACGCCGATGATATGCGTGCACCTGGACGTCACATTGACCCGCGCATTATGACAGGTGATATGTCTTCCAATCCTGTCGCGTATGGCGTTGACCGAATGAAGCTTATTGGCGAATTGTTTGGCAGCCTAAAAGAGAAAAGCTTAAAAGATGGCGGTTCGTACCAACCGTTATTGATTTCAGCAAACTCTCTATACGGTCAATACCGCGGACAGGCGAATGTAATATCTCGTCAAATTGGTGGTGTGTATGTTGAGCGTAACTTTGTCGGCAGCGATAGTGAAAAAGCGCCGTATACACCAGTACCAAAAGCAACGCAGAAAGCTGCAATGGAAGCGTTGGCAACAAACGTATTTGCCAGTGATACATTAAGCTCAATGACACCGTTGTTTAACTACTTACAGCACCAACGTCGTGGCTTTAACCATTATGGCAAGAACGAAGATCCTAAAGCGCATGATTTAGTGCTAAACATGCAAAAATCTGTGCTTAGCCAGTTATTGCACCCGAACGTGTTAAAACGTATTTCGGATACTTCTTTGTATGGCAATGAATACTCACTAAACGAGGTACTTAGCGACTTAACCTCAGCGATATTTACCAAGGAATCAACGCTAAGCCATAACGTACAAGTGGAGTATGTTAAACGTTTAAGTGCCATCACTGGATTAGCTAAGAGTTCAAAATATGACAACCTAGCTAAAGCTGCTGCCCTTGGTCAGCTTCAAGCGATCTATGATAGCGCAACGAAGCTAAGCTTTAGTCAAAGTGACAGTCAAAAAGCACAAAATGCTTACTTAGCATTGCTTATTGAAAAAGTATTAAAAGCGTAACTATACGCTTTTAATAACTACTAGAGGGCCGTTAACTAACGGCCCTTTTTGGTTGCCGTTGTTGCCATAATTGATGCAATAAGATCATTGCCCAAGTAGCCAACACAAATGGTGCGGTTAGCGATGGCCATTGCAGCGCAACAAACAGCCAAGTAATTAATACGCTAAGCCCAACACCCATGATAGTAAAATGAATCTTTTCCTTCATAACGCTGGCCAATGCAATCGCGGTTAACACAGCATTAAAACCATACAAGCCATGATGAACCTCTAGTGGCGCGATACCACCGGATAACGCCATAGCACCACCGAGCCCAGCGCCTAATACAGCATAAGCAGTTACTCGGTTACTACTACGAGATAATGCCACCAAGAAAATTAACCCGGTCACCAAGCTATCTTGAAACATCACCTGACCAACGCCACGTAAAATGGTTGCCAAATACTGCAAGAATGGACCGGACGCTTGACTGATATCGACACCGAAACTGGCTAAAAATGCCGCTTCGGGAATAAAAGCAGGTAACCATGGCAATGTCATGGTGGTTTCACCACTTGCCCAGCCAAGCGTGTTTACCAACACAACAACAACCCACGTGCTCAAAATAAATGGCATGGTATAAGCGGGTAAACGATTCCAATGTTCAAAGGCGGCCATCAATAGTGTTGATAGCGCGCTGGCAAAAACTACAAGCGCGATAAACAACCAAATTGATTGTGACCATTGCGCAGCAAATAAAAAGTAGACTGCGATACCAACCAACACGCCGTTAAAACCATAGATACCATCAACCAGGTCTTCAATGTTTCGTTTGATAGCAAAGGCGCTTAGTAAACCAATAAGGTTACCTAGCAGGGCTAATAAGGCCATGTCCAATGAAGTGGCCATAATCCCCATGAAAAACAGCACACCGGTGAAGGGGTTGGTTTGTAACATGACTTGAGAAAAACCGCGCAGCACGGCGTTCGGAAATCGTAACGAGGCGTTCATTTTTGTCCTTAAATGAAAGTGATTATTTGATTAACACCCAACGGGGGGCGATGTTGTTGCAAGCAAGAAATTACTTGGCTGTCGTACTATGGGCACTGCGGGATTGCTCCCGATAATAGCCAGGTGCAATATCTACCCAACGTTTAAAAGCACGCTGAAAAGCGGTTGCAGAACCAAAGCCTAGCAAGTAGGCAATCTCACCTAATGTTAAATCAGTATCACGGACATAACTTTTAGCTAGATCACACCGTGTACTATTGAGTACCTGCTGAAACGAACTCCCCTCATCAATTAGGCGTCTGCGCACCGTCCAAGGTGCCATATTTAACTGCTCGGCAACTTGGTCCAAAGAAGGCGTAATACCATTTAACATAGGGGAGATTGCACGGCTGACCTTTTGCTCAAATTTAAGTTCATGCTGAGCGATATCTAGTTCTTTGCGCGCATAACGGGTTAACATATTAAAGGTTGATGGACATGACGCCAGTCCAGCGACACCTAATGCATCTGCTTGAAGCTCTAATCGATTATGTGACTGAGAAAAGCACACCTCACAATTAAAATAATCTTCATATTTTGACGCATAATCAGGACAGGCAAACTCAAAACATACACGTTTGACTAGATCATTGCGGCCAGTTAACGCCCATATACCGTGAAACCAACCAGAGAGCACCAAGTCGACAATAAAGTAATTGTATTCATTGTAAGGCTTTATCGAATAGAAGTTTAAACAGCTTAAATCCCCTTCTCGGGTAAAACTAGAGGAACCACGCACGTTATAACTATTAAGTAATTCAAACTCCGTCAGACACTCACAGGCCGATTTTAAATCAGCTGCAGCAAGCGCTGTCATTCCCGCCAAGCCGAGATGAGTCATCAAGGTTTGTTTGCCCATTTCCAGGCCAAACCAAGGTGCACTTGTTTGCTCAATGCAGCGATGCCCCATGCGCATATAGCGTGGAATGCTAACTCTGGCATCGGGTGATGCAAGATTAGATCGGTTAAGGGAAAACTGCGCCAACATCTCGCTACTATCATGCCCCATGCAGTCCATTGTTCGTTCTAAAATATCTACATAAGCAACCGAGATATCACCTAAGCTCATTCCTCACCTCAATTTTTAGCAAACTTTAGTCATTATATTGTTATCTTTGGTTATACCATTAGTTATACATTCGCTTTATTGTATTAGCAATAAATAAACTAATAATAATTATCTCGGCGGAGCAATTGATGAGTAATCCATACCCACATTTACTGGCACCATTAGACTTAGGTTTTCGCACCATTAAAAATCGCAGCCTGATGGGTTCTATGCATACCAACTTAGAAGAGTTTCCAAATGGCTTTCCGCGTATGGCGCGTTACTATGCTGACCGTGCTAAAGGCGGTATTGGCATTATTGTTACTGGTGGCTTTGCACCGAACCTTGAAGGTGGTGGTATGCCAAATGCCACCATGGTTTCGACAGCTGAGGAAATAGCAAATCACAAATTAATCACCGACGAAGTGCACAAAGAAGGTGGCGTGATTTGTCTGCAAATTCTACATACAGGTCGTTATGCTTATCATCCTGATTTAGTAAGCTGCTCAGCACTGCAAGCACCAATTAATCCATTTGTGCCAAGAGAACTAGACGAAGACGGTATCGAGAAACAAATTCAAGATTTTGTTACCTGCGCCCTTAACTCTAAAGAGGCTGGTTACGACGGTGTTGAAATTATGGGTTCTGAAGGTTATTTCATTAACCAATTTATCTGTAAACGCACTAACAAACGTACCGATCGCTGGGGTGGCAGTTACCAAAACCGTATTCGCCTAGCTACTGAAATTATGCGCCGTACCCGGGAAGCAGTTGGTGAAGAATTTATTATTATCTTCCGTGTTTCGATGCTTGATTTAGTTGAAGGCGGCAGCACATGGGACGAAGTCGTAGAGCTAGCCAAGGCAATAGAAAAAGCCGGCGCGTCAATTATCAATACGGGTATAGGCTGGCATGAGGCCCGCGTACCCACTATCGCAACGTCAGTTCCCCGCGGCGCTTTTGTCGAAATAACCAAGCGCATGAAAAAAGAAGTTAACATTCCGCTGGTGACAACAAACCGTATCAACACACCAGAAATTGCCGAACAAGTCCTCGCAGAGGGCAACGCCGATATGGTATCAATGGCGCGTCCAATGCTGGCAGATCCTGAGTTTATGAACAAGGCGGCAGCGGATAAAAGCGATGAAATCAACACTTGTATCGGTTGTAATCAAGCCTGTCTTGACCATATATTTAACGTCAAGCTCGTTTCTTGTTTAGTTAATCCACGCGCCTGTCATGAAACAGAGCTAGTAATTGAACCAACAAATAATGAAAAACGTGTTGCCGTTGTTGGCGCAGGCCCAGCTGGACTTGCCGCCGCAACCACCGCTGCCCAGCGCGGTCATGTAGTTACATTATTTGAAGCTGACGATAAAATTGGTGGTCAGTTCAATATCGCCAAACAAGTTCCTGGCAAAGAAGAATTTGAAGAAACACTGCGCTACTTTAAGCGCCAAATTGAATTAACTGGTGTTGATTTAAAACTAAATACGCGGGTGAGCGCTGACGATTTAACTGGCTTTGACGAAGTACTGTTAGCCACTGGTATTGTACCAAACACACCAGCAATTGACGGCATCGACAACGCGATAGTAATGAACTACTTAGACGTATTACGCGACAAAAAAGAAGTCGGCAAACGTGTTGCCATTATCGGCGCTGGCGGTATTGGCTTTGATACGGCGGAATTCTTGTCTCACCAAGGGCCATCAACCAGCCTGGATAAAGCAGCCTTTGCCAAAGAGTGGGGCTACAACCTAACAGGCCAAGCTGAAGGCGGCCTAGTTGAGCCACAAATGACACCATCGCCGCGCGAAGTATTCTTAGTACAACGTAAAAAGTCGAAAGTCGGCGCGCACCTTGGTAAGAGTACCGGCTGGATCCATCGCACCGTACTGAAAAACAAAGGCGTTGAAATGATTAAAGCGGCAACCTACACCAAAGTGTGTGATAGTGGCCTAACGATTGAAGTCGATGGCCAGTCACGCTTGCTTGAAGTTGATAACGTCATTGTTTGTGCTGGCCAGAACTCACAACGTGAATTACAACAGCAGCTTGAGCAAAATGGCCTAAAGGTTACATTAATCGGCGGTGCAGATGTCGCAGCAGAATTAGATGCTAAGCGCGCTATCAAACAAGGCACTGAAGTTGCGGCAGCGCTTTAATTGCAGTAGTAAATGCGTTTAAGTACAAAGCCAGTGGATTAAACTGGCTATTAAGCGCGGCTACGCCCGTCTTTTATCGCCTTCTTATGAACATAGCCAGCAGAAGACGATAAATTAACGGGTCGCTTTGCAAATACCGTCCTTGTTATTTGTCCTCAGGTTTTGTTACACAGCTTTATGATTTAACACCACTGTGATTAACAAAATCACTTGATTATTTCTCCTCTACATAGACTTCGTCGAAATGCTCAGCAGCATCATCAGTTAGCACTTGCCCAGAGTGGTCTGTCGCTAACCAATTATAGAGTATCGGTAATACGATTAAGGTGAAGAAAGTACCGATTAACATACCGGCGACCAAGATAATGCCAATACTATTTCGTGCTTCGGCACCAGCACCACTAACCAATACTAACGGGAAGTGACCCAGTACAGTTGCCCCTGTCGTCATTAATATTGGGCGCAATCGAGTTGAAGCAGCATCTTTGACGGCCTCAATCTTATTCAATCCCTGTAGCTGCATTTGATTGGAAAATTCAACAATCAAAATACCATTTTTCGCTATTAGTCCGACTAGGGTTATCAGGCCTATCTGAGAATAAATGTTCACCGAAGTTAAACCAACAAAGGTTAAACCAAGGGCACCGGATAAGGCTAATGGCACACAACCTAGTAGCACAACTAAAGGATCTCTAAAGCTATTAAACTGGATGGTTAAAACAAAATAAACCACGATCAAGGATACCAGTAACACGCTGACCATCGTATTACCTTCCTTACGGATTTGACGTGATTCACCAGCATAATCAATAGTGTATTCTTTAGGTAATAGCTGCGCTGCTATATCTTCGACAACACTGAGCGACTGCTCTTTAGTCACGTGCGGTAAAATACCACCAAAGATCCTGAAAGATTTTTGCTGATTAAATGAACCTAATACCCGAGGGCCTGTAACCGATTTTACCTGTGCGAAGCTAGACACAGTAATTAGCTCGCCATTTGGCGCCGTAATTTGCAGTTCTAGGATATCTTGCGGGTTATATTTTTCACTACCATTAACTGCTGGAATTACCCGATAAGCCTTGCCATTATCGTTGTAATGATTAACAAAATTATTCGACATTAATACCGAGAGCTGACGATTGACCTGCGCTAAGTCGAGCCCAAGATCCGCGACTAAGGTTTTATCAATAATCAACTGAGCCTGTACTAAATCCAGCTTCAAGTCGGTATCAACAAACAAAAAATTGCCTGACTGATATGCTTTGGCAATGATCTGCTCGGCAAAGTCGCGCATCTTGGAATAATCATCGTTGGCGCGAACCACTAACTCAATATCAAATTGCCCTGCCGTTGGCAGCGACGGAAATAACATAGGCAGCAGATTCAGTTCGCTGACACCGCCAAGCTTTCCATAAAGTTCAACTAAGGATTCATGGACACTTTTCTCGCGTGCATCAAATTTTTCTAATTCCACGCCACCAAAGCCGGCATTTTTAAACACGACTTGCCATACAAACTTAGCTCCATCGGTTTGCATCATCACATCGACGGCTTTATTCATATGCTTTGAAGTGTAATCCAGAGAGGCTTCTGGCGGCGCTTCAACCACCACATTGATGCCACTTTGATCCTCCACCGGCGCTAGCTCTTGCTGTGATAAAAGATAAAAGGGAACAATCAACAAGCTAAAGACAATAGCAATTAATATCACCTGATACTGCCATAAGAAGATCTTATCTAGCGCGCTAAGGTAAAAACCTTGCAAGGAGATAAACGCCCTATTTATTCGTTTCGTTAAGCGCCCTTCCTTGCCTCCTTGAGGGGAAACAAAAGCACTCATAATCGGCGACAAGGTAATGGCAACTAAACCTGAGATAAGCACCGCAACCGCCAAGGTAAAAGCAAACTCCCTAAATAGAAATCCAGTAAGTCCCGACAAAAAACCTATTGGTGCGTAAACGGCAGCAAGCGTTAAGGTCATCGCAATGACAGGTACTAATAATTGGCGGGAGCTAATTAGTGCGGCTTCAAAACGACTACGCCCTTCTCGCATGTGTCTAGCGACATTTTCCACCACAACAATAGCGTCATCCACCACCAGACCAACCGATAGCACCACTGCCAAAATAGTTAATAGATTGAGCGAAAAGCCCATCAACGACATAACGGCAATTGCACCTAAAATAGAAATTGGAATCGTAATAAGCGGGACCATGGCGGTACGGAACGAGCCCATCATGGCTAAAACAACAATGCCAACGAGTAGCACGGTTTCAATTAGGGTAATAAATATTTCTGAAATGGCATCACGCATATACAGCGTGCCATCGTAACCGATAGTAATTTCCATACCCTGTATCAATTGCGGTTTTACGTCTTCAAGCTTTTGATAAAGTGCATCACCAATTGAAATCTCATTCGCACCGGGCAGCGGCCAAATAGCAAGAAATATCGAGTCTTGATAATCAAGCCTGGCATTAACAAAGCCTTCCTCTTCACCTTTCTCTATCGTTGCTACATCAGACAACTTGACCTGATGACCATCAATTTTAGCCACCACTAAGGCCTCAAAATCGGCAACACTGCTCAAGATGGTGTTTGCGGTTAAATCTATACGCTGACGTGAATTTTCACTAAATCCTAATGTCGCGATGGTATTATTTGCTTGTAGCGCCCGATAGACCTGTTCAGCGCTAACGCCCATCGTAGTTAACTTATCTGAATCCATCCAAACACGCATCGCAGGGTTTCTTCCTCCCTCAACGGTAACGTTTTGTACGCCGGGGATGTCACTTAAGAATGGTTGAATATTACGACTCAGAAAGTCTGTTGCTTGGGCGCGTGACATCGCGCCAATATCTACATTCAAATAGAACAACGCATTGCTTCTATCAGCCCTCACAACAGATACCGCTGGATCTTGCGCGCCAGCAGGTAACTCAAATTTAATCTGACTTAGGCGCGTGTTCAGCTCGGCAAGCGCAGCGGTTTTATCATAATTAAGATCAAGCCAAGCAATAACTTTACTGCTTCCCGCTTGAGTAATAGAGTCAACATAGTCGACACCGGGCACCGTTGATGCAACACGCTCAATCGGCTCAGTGACATAACCTTTAACCACATCAGCGCTGGCACCAGTATACCGTGTATCAATTTGCAGCGAGGTACTTTCAATCTTCGGGAACTCCTGCACCGAGATGCTAGATGCGGAATAGATCCCTGCAATAACAATTAATAACGATAGGACAATCGCAAGCACCGGACGCGAGACAAAAATATCCATTTTTGATGCTTGATGCTCATGCAAAGCACTCATTAGTTGACTCCTTTGGCGTCATCAAACTGCGGATAAACCAATAACCCTTGGCGTAATTTAAAAGCCCCTTCCGTTGCGATTAATTGCTGGGCGTCTATACCAGATAAGATCAATTGATTGTCACCTTGACGTTGACCGATAATGACATTCGCCTTGTGAGCACGATACTGCCCTTGCGGATCTTTTTTCAATTGGTAAACAAAGGTTTCAGTGCCGTTTCGACCGATAGATAAATTAGGCACAATAACCGCATCAACCGACGGACGGGGAAGATAGACATTTATCATCTCATTGTGGTGTAACTGGCCATTTGTATTTTCAACCAAGGCACGATATTTCAACTGACGTGTTTTAGCATTAACCTGACTATCAATTGCAATAATCTTAGCCGCTACCTTTACCGCATTGGTATCATTAATTGCTTGAAGCATAACGGTGTCTTCAAGGCTAAGGCGGGCACTGGTTTGTGGCAATTTAAAATCTACCCATAATTGCTCAGTGCTACCGATTAACGTGCTAATTGATGTTTGTTGAGGCAGGAACTGCCCAACCTGATAAACATCTAAGCCCATCTTACCGGCAAAGGGCGCAAGTAGTTTTTTCTTAGCAATAACGCTGTTTAAATTGGCGATATTAGCCTTTGCTACCTCGTAGTTGGCCTGAGCCAAATCAAAATCTTGCTGGCTTACCTTGCGCTGTTTTAAGAGTTTGTCAAAACGCGTCAAGGTGTTCTTAGTGAGTAGATAATTGGCTTTAGCTGCATTAAGTTGCGCAAACTCCTGGCTGACATCAAATGCTAATAATAGCTGACCTTTTTTGACCGCCTCCCCCGGCTTAAAACCAACGTTTTTGATCACACCACCTAATTCGTTTTGCAAGGTAACCACTTGCTTGGCTGTCACCTGACCAGTTACTTTCTCTTGCGGCGTAAAGCTGGTGATCTGGGTAGTAACGGTTTTAACACTTGCTGAAGGCTCTGGAAAGGACTCACCATAGGCGATGGCAGCCATCACTTGATTATATTTAATCGCACCAAGCCCCGCGACAGTGACTACAATAATGATAATGGCGACAAGCCAACGACGTATATGCATAATATTCTCCAGCTTAGCGCAATGAATGCTGCGCTAATAAATTCGCGACGTTCAATACGCCATCATCTGATAATGGATGCTGCCAGTCATAAGAATTAAGCAGTCTCATTGTTGATTTGATAATCGTTGCATCAAGGGCAACAGCTTCCTGCAGGGAATCGGTTTGCTCAGCAATTTGACGTACCTGAATCACCCGCTCTACATGCTGAAAGCCAACATGCATTGCCCAGCAGCTCAAATTAATTTCCTCAATCATGGAGTCTAGCTCTCCCTCGAAGCTGAGCTCGCCACTTGCGACTGCCTGGTGCATACATTGTGAAAAAATTGCTTCACAATTCTCATGGGCATTAATCATATGATCGGTCCATCGTTGCGATGTTCTTTTAATCACAAGCTCATTGGTAGCAAAAGATTCAAGATGACTATCAAACTCGTATAACTTAATTTTCCTTGGATTTAGCAAGGTTAGCCCTATAATTTTTTCAGGCGTTGTAATAGGCAGATTGAGTACTTGAGAGAAAATAGCGCTCTGATGACGGTAAACACGCGTGGCCAGCGCGAAGATAATGTCTTCTTTACATTGCACATGTTTGTAAATCGACCCCATCGACATACCAGCAGCCTTTGAAATGGCTGACATGGTAAAGTCCATCACAGAGGTTTGTTCAATACAATCAACAGCTGCATCTAGAATAAGCTGTTCTTGCTCTTTAGGGCTGTATTTTGGGGCTGGTGCCATCATCTTCTCCAAACAAAATAACCACATTCGAATAAGGTTCGAATGTGGTTATCATACTAAATTTACTGATATTGTCAATCAACCCTGATGTTTTGAGACTGGCGAAGATGCTGCCCTTGTTGGACGAGGTAAGCGCTCTACCTGAGGCTTAACTTATGACGAACACTTTAATATTCAGAAAAGAATAGAACAATAAAGTAAAAAATTATAAGCATAAAATGAATTTTATAGTTTAAATATAAACAACTTTAAATTTTATGCTTTAGGTCATTAAATATGAGAGGTACTCGTCCATATGGATCTTCATTTAGTATTCGATATAAGCTAATATAATGCCCCACATAATGTGTATTTATCGACCAAGCACGAAAATGTAATTAAAGTTACACAATCGTTTATTCTTTAGTCGAACAAATGCATTATTTAGCCATTCTTGTCAGTTTTTGTGTTATTTTATTACACCGAAAATGATAGAAATAATTAATAAGCATCGGTGCAGGAAATTGCAGGGTTTTATTTGCTTTACCGCACGCGTATGCCTTTAGCCACCGGACTAGGGAAACATAATGTCTAACAAAAATACTATTTACTATACGATGACCGACGAAGCGCCTGCATTGGCGACTTGTTCTTTACTACCAGTTTTCAGAACTTTTACCTCTGCTGCTGGCATCGACATGAAATTAAGCGACATATCTCTAAGTGCACGTGTACTAGCTGGTTTTAACGACCGCTTAAAAGAAGAGCAACGTGTTGAAGATGGTTTAGCCTTCCTAGGTTCATTAACGCAAGATGAAAATGCAAACATCATCAAACTGCCAAACATTTCTGCTTCAATCCCACAATTAAAAGCTTGTATCGCAGAGTTACAAGAGCAAGGATACGACTTACCAGAATTCCCTGAAGTACCACAAAACTCTGAAGAAGAAGCAGTAAAAGCGACTTACGCTAAGGTACTTGGTAGTGCGGTTAACCCAGTTCTTCGTGAAGGTAACTCTGATCGTCGTGCTCCACCGGCTGTAAAGGCTTACGTTAAGAAATTCCCTCATTCAATGGGTGAATGGAAAATGTCATCACGCTCACACGCAGACTATATGCGCGGCGGCGACTTCTTCTGTTCAGAGCAATCTGTAACGGTAGAAAATGACACAACGGTTCGCATTGAATATGTTGCACCAAACGGTGAAATCACGGTTAAGAAAGAAGTTGCTCTAGAAGCTAACGAAATTATCGACAGCATGTTCATGAGCAGCAAAGCACTACGTGCCTTCTTTGAAAAATCACTGCAAGACTGTCGTGATTCAGGTGTAATGTGGTCACTTCACGTTAAAGCAACAATGATGAAAGTGTCTCACCCAATCGTATTTGGTCACGCGGTATCTGTATTCTACAAAGATGCATTTGAAAAGCACGCTGAGACGTTCGAGAAATTAGGTGTTAATCCTAACAATGGTTTGGCTGACATTTACGACAAAATTCAAGAAGTACCACGTACATTACGTGAGCAAATCGAACGTGATATTCAAGCCTGTTACACTTCTCGTCCAGAAATGGCGATGGTTGATTCAGTAAAAGGTATTTCTAACCTTCACGTGCCAAGTGACGTAATCGTTGATGCTTCAATGCCTGCAATGATTCGTAATGCAGGTCAAATGTGGGGCCCGGATGGAAATGCGAAGGACACCAAAGCAGTAATGCCTGAGTCTACTTACGCACGTATCTATCAAGAAATGATTAACTTCTGTAAAACGAACGGTTCATTCGATCCAACCACTATGGGTACTGTACCTAACGTTGGTCTAATGGCTAAGAAAGCAGAAGAGTATGGTTCACACGATAAAACATTCGAAATCGAAAGCGATGGCGTAATGCGTGTTGTTGACCAAGATGGCACTATCTTAATGCAACACAATGTTGAGAAAGGTGATATCTGGCGTGCATGTCAAACTAAAGATGCACCGGTACGTGACTGGGTTAAATTAGGCGTTACTCGCGCTCGTAACTCAAACACACCTGCTATTTTCTGGTTAGACCCAGAGCGTGCGCATGATATGCAACTGCTTAAGAAAGTTGACAAGTACCTACAAGAACACGACCTATCTGACGTTGAGATCCACAAAATGGATTACAACCGAGCAATTCGTTTCTCAATGGAACGTCAAATGCGTGGCCTAGATACCATCTCTGTAACAGGTAACGTTTTACGTGATTACCTAACAGATTTATTCCCAATCATGGAGCTTGGTACATCAGCTAAAATGCTATCAATTGTACCTATGCTTACTGGCGGCGGTATGTACGAAACAGGTGCAGGCGGTTCAGCTCCTCGTCACGTACAACAGGTTACTGAAGAAAACCACTTACGTTGGGATTCACTAGGTGAGTTCATGGCAATGGCCGTATCTCTAGAAGATATGGGTATGAAGCAAAGCAACAGTAAAGCATCTATCTTATCTAAGACACTTGATGATGCAACGACTCAGCTACTTCAAAACAACAAGTCGCCATCACGTCGTACGGGTGAACTAGATAACCGTGGCAGCCACTTCTACCTTGCAATGTACTGGGCACAAGCCGTTGCAGCGCAAACAGAAGATAGCGAATTAGCAGCTAAGTTTGCAACGCTAGCTAAAACCTTAACTGATAACGAAGCGAAGATCTTAGAAGAGCTAAGTGCTGTTCAAGGTCGTGCAACAGAGCCAGGTGGTTACTACCACCCAACTCCGTCACAAGTTAAAGAAATCATGCGTCCAAGTGCTACGCTAAACGCAGCATTAAAAGATGCAATGGCTTAAGCAATAAAGCCTAGACAGTTTAAAGCCCGCTAATGCGGGCTTTTTTATGTTCTCAGGAACGATAACGAAAGAACAACGCTATGCCGCTCAAAGCGGCGATGAAGGAATTATAACGATGACAATAGAACAGCTACTCAGCCTCATTAAACAGACGCCGGACAATGTTGAATTTCATGACGTAATGCAAGTGATTGAAGACAATTATCACTATAGCCCAAGCACGTTCAATAACGCAGATTTAGTTAATCAGGCAGGGACGAATGAAGGCTCTTGCAAAATCTTTGCTTTCGCTAAACAGCATCAACTAGACCAATCTCAAACATTGGCTTGTTTTGGTCAATATTATCGTCAAGATGTGCTACAACACCCTGAGCGTGACGATCATGGTAATATTCGACGCTTTATCAACACAGGTTGGGACGGCATTGCCTTTGCGCAACACCCACTAAGTCCACGCTAATTCAATTCGCTGAAACTGGCTCGCTTTATATCCACTTTGGCAAAATCAAGCTGAGTAAACACGATTTGCTGTTTACTCGGAATAAACGTCATCGATGAGTCCCGTGCCAATGTACCAGTAGGTAAACGTAAAAATGGCGCGACTTCACCCGTTGCAAAGTCATAGAAGTTAACTTGATGATACAGCTCGTGGTCAATCTGATAGTAGATCCCTTTCGCACTCATTGCCCAGTTATATTTCACTTTGAATTGCTCTGGAGTCAGCATTCTTTCGGGTTTGGCGTTACGTGCCTTAGGGTCAATCACCCACAAGCCAGAATGACGTCCTTTGGTAAACCAAATGCGCCCATCGTTGTCCTGCATACCTAAACGCGCTTTACTATTAACTAATATCTCTTGAGCTTGGCCATTGAGCTTAAAACTATACAGTGAGGATTTACGGTCCAACTTTGCAGCTACCAGTAGCGCTGAATCATCGATGGTCCATGTCGGACGATAATATTGCCTCATCTCGGTCACTATTTCTTTAACAGCCCCCGTTGCAACATTAAGCACATAGAGATGATTGGTTCTATTCTCTTGTCGCGGACCTAAAAACGCTATCATCTTACCGTTATGTGACCAGCGTGGCGATGCCAAGCGGCTTTTCATGTCGGTCATTTTAACCCGTTGCGTCCCGTCAGCTCGCGCGGTCCAAATCTCATCATAACCAGATTCATTGGAAATAAATGTAAGTTTTTCCTGTGTTGGCGAGTAATGTGGGCTTTCGTAGCTAAAGCTTCCTTGCAACAGTGGGAATGGTGTACTGGCTATCTCACTATTTATCGCCATCGATGTTAAATGTGGCAGCACCTCCCAATGGTGATAAATCAACTCATTAGTCTGTGGAATAAACTTAGGATAACTAAGACCCTCTTCATTTAATTTTGTCGTTTTGCCATCATTTATATTAACGATATAACCGTCACGCTTACCTGCAAGCTTGGTAGAAAAAACCAACCTCTTGCTGTCAGCGTGCCATGTCATGCCTTTAATATCACCACCCGTTTTTGTTAGTTTACGTTCTTTAAGAGTTTTTAAATCAAGCAAAAATATGTCTTCGTTGCGCGCATCATCTGGCGTACGAGCAACCGCTAAGTACTGGCCGTTTGGGGAAAATTCAACATCAAGGTCTTTATAACTGCAATATTGTTGGCACTTCAACTGGGTTATTGGATAAGTTTTATCACTTAAGTTGATCAAATTAATACGCTGCTCATTCGACTGGCGATTAATATTACTGAAAGCGAGTTGCTCACCATCTGGTGATACGGATATAGAAAAGTCGAGTTCTCCAGTACAGTTTGCTAACTTTTCCAGTTTATTGGTAATGACATCCAGGCTCATAATTTCACAGATCGAATAATCCCAAGACTTACGTGAAAAGTAAATCACTTCACCATTTGGGTGCCACACCGAACGCCCTTCATAACTGTTACTAAAGGTTAATTGTCGCGGATCGGCGTCCTTACGAGATAAATCTTTAAGATACAGATTTGGCTGATAACGCAAATGGCGCCATGAATAAACGACGTAGCGAGCGTTAGGGGAAACAGCGGGATAGACCTCTCGGCCAGGATCATTTGTAATGTTGGTAATCTTCGAATCAACTGGCTTGGGCTCGACATGAAAAAGCGGTACCCAGTACAAAATAGCGAGCAGCCCAATCAATAAAAAACTCCCCAAGGCTAACCATTGAAGCTTGAATGACTTAACGCTAGGCGCTTGGATTATTTCAGTTTTAACAACTGCTTGCTCAGATTGTAAATATATAGGCTCAACTAATAGGCGATAGCCAGTTTTTCGTACGGTTTCAATAATATCGCCGTCTATAACGCTAAGTTCATTGCGCAACTTCCAAATGGCATTGGTTAGCGACTTCTCACCAACATAAAAGTTACCTTCCCAAACCGCCTCAATAAGCTCTTCCCTGGAAACTAAGCGTGGGTACTGGCCCGCCAGATATGCCAACACTTCAATAAATTTAGGCTGCAATAACTTCTTATTACCGTCACTATCTTCAAGGGTATATTCTTTGGGGGTAATGGTGAGGTTGTCAATTCTAAACGGTGTATCCGTCTTACTTTCCACAATTAAACTCGCGTTAGGGTAAATAAAAGGCTTAAAACATCCAAGAGAGATAGCCAAAAATGTAGCACTATCCAATGTGTTACCTAATCATTAAATATACCTCAAATGGCAGTAAAAGACAGGTTAATCTCTTCATATTGAGTCATTTGGTTAAATCCCATCGCGAAATAGCAACATTTAAGCAACAAACAAAACCAACGTAAGACACTGATAAATAACAAGTAGATATTCAATAGATATTAATCGAGTAACAATCGACAGCGCGATTATCAAGAATCGAGCCAAGTAAGCTTGTTAATAACACCTTCCCACCTCAATACTAAACCAACATTTGATGGTTCTAATTTTGATTAGCTCAATCTAGATAAAATTATAAGACTAAAAATTTAGGCAATACGCAGGAGTATATAACTTGAAGAACAGCAAGCCATTTGGCAAAGGTAAGTTTGCCTTGTCATTAATTTCGACCACACTATTAAGCACCATGGCAGGAACATCACTTGCCGCTGACGAAGTACAAGCGAAAGATGTAGAACGTATACATGTAACAGGTTCAAGCATCAAGCGTACAGACCTTGAAGGTTCACTTCCTGTCACCACCATTTCTCAAGAAGAGATAATGGCCTCTGGCGTAACCAGCGTGCCAGATTTAATTCAGCAAATGCCAGCTATGCAAGGTTTTACCTCAGCTGCTCAATCTGTAGGTAGCACTTCTGGTTATCAAACAGCCTCACTTCGTGACCTGGGTTCTTCTTACACCTTAGTACTATTAAATGGTCGCCGTATGGCACCACGTGACTCAGGCTCAAGTGTTGATATTAGTTCAATCCCGCTAGCGGCAATCGAACGAGTTGAAATCCTAATGGATGGTGCTTCTGCACTTTACGGTTCTGACGCAATCGCTGGTGTTGTTAACTTCATCATGAAGCGTGATTACCAAGGCAACAATGTTGAGGTGCGCTTAGATAAAACGCAGCACGGTGGTGCTGACAGTGCTGACTTTAGCATTACAACAGGTTTTGGTGATTATGATAATGATGGTTTCAACCTTATGCTTAGCTATACGCATAATGAGCAATCACAACTAAAGTCTAGCCAACGTGAGTTTGGTCAAACTGGTATCGTGCCATTTTCTTACCAAGGTGAAGACTTATACGTATTACGTGCTTCACCTAATGCCATTCCTGCAAACGCATACGTTTCTGTTGATAAAACCTCAGATTACTACCTAGGGTTGCCAGAAGGTTCTTCTTCTACAATTAGCTTTAATCCATACCGTGAGCAAAACAACGGCGTCTGTGCAGAAAAGAGCATTGCAGAGAAAACAACCTGTCTATACGATTACACTGAAACGGTAGAAATCTACCCAGAGAACGAGCGTGATACACTTTTCTTACAAGGTCTGTTACAGCTAACTGATGATGCTGAATTATACACAACCGCAGCACTTTCGCGTCACTCAATCACTGCACGTATCGCACCTAAAACAGTTAGTAAACTAACTCTTGATGCTGACAACCCGCTAATTGCTGAGCATTTACACCCTCACATGACAGCAGAGCAAATCGATGCAGCGACTAAATACCAAATTCGCTGGCGTGCACGCCCTGCGGGCAACCGTACTTCAGAGTACGAAACAGTTAGCAAAAACTTAACTGCTGGTATTCGCGGCGCAGAAGGCGAGCTAAACTATGACGTAGCATTTACTTACTCTGACAGCTCACGTGATAACAACCGTATCGCTGGTTATGTACTTGATGAAGAGTTCCGTGAATTGATGAACAGCGGAACAATCAATGTATTTACTACGCCGGACCAATTAACTGACGAGCAAAATGCAGCTGTTTATGCGACAAACTTCAACGGTAACTGGTGGACGCGTGATACTAATGCGACATCTATCGAAGGTACGGCGTCTATGCCTGTATTTGAACTACCAGCAGGTGAAGTTTACCTAGGTGCTGGTTTCGATTACCGTCAAGTCTCTTACGCGCAATCAACTAGCCAAGCGAATAAAGATCAGGTGCTGTTTAGTTACAAAGCAGATCCTGAGTCAGATCTTTCCCGTGATACCTACGGTGTGTTCTTAGAAGCTATCGCGCCTATCACTGAAGAACTTGAAGTAACAGCTGCGGTTCGTTACGACAACATCGGTGCAATCACTGATAGCAAGCGCGCCGCTGGTGAGCAAACCGTTAATGTGGATGTTGATGATACGACTTACAAGCTAAGCCTAGCTTATCGCCCAAATGATGATTTATTGATCCGTGCTTCTATCGGTACAGGTTTCAAAGCAGCCACCATGGCTGAAATCGCAGAGCCTAAAGTTGAAGCCGGTTGGACATCAGGTAGTTATGACTGTCCATTAACTTCAAGCGACCCATTATTCCAATACTGTCATGAAGATCGCGTACAGTACCATATGGCGCGTGAAGGCTATGACAAGCTAGCACCTGAAACTTCTAAGCAAGCATCGGTTGGTTTTGTCTATGCACCAAGCCATGATTTCAGCTTTAGTGTTGACTGGTGGCAAATTAACATGGAAAACCAAGTTCGTCGCTTAACCGAGCAACAAATCTTTGGTGACCCAGTTAAATACCGTGATCTTTTCGGCACAAAACTTGACTTGGGAAGCGGCGATCAAGTAATCGAAGTTAACCGCGCCGCGGTAAATGTAGGTAAATCTAATAACTCTGGTATTGATTGGGCGTTTAGTGTTGGTAACGATCTTGGCTTTGGTGAATTGAAAACCACAATTCGCGGCGCCTACATGATTGAAAGCGAATCACTACGTGTCGGTACTGAAGATATTTACGATAGTAGTCTGGGTAAATTCGGCACTAACAACGCAGTAACATTCCGTAATGTAATCAAGATGGGTAACACGCTGAAACATGGCGATTTCGCTCACACGGTTAATGTTAACTACAAGAGCGGTTACCAAGATATGTACCATAAAGCAGGTAGCTCTAAGATCCGTTATCAAGATGATATCGAGTCTTACTACGATGGCGGCGTTCACCGCAATGTATCTAGCTACGTTACGGTAAACTATGTATCTAAATGGTATGCAACAGATGACTTGAAAGTAAGCTTTGGTATCAAAAACTTATTTGATAAACAGCCTCCTTTGTCACTACGTACCGCAGGTGGTGGTCATCAGGTAGGTTACGATCCGCGTTATGTTGATCAACTAGGTCGTACTTTCTACCTAAAAGCAGATTATTCTTTCTAATCTGTACTTAAATTTCTCTCTATTTTAAGCGACCTTCGGGTCGCTTTTTTTGTCTCTATCAGCAAATATCATAGACACAAAGCTTTGGCAGCTCAAAAAAATCAATTGGTTAAATAACTCGATTAACGGTGAATAAAACCAATTTTACGTTAACAAAACCTAAACAACACATCCTGTTACGCTTTACGTACACTTTCGTTACAATTTAGGTACATTTTGCCTTACCTTTTTTAATTAACTCTGCCATCTTATTGCATAAATAAAGTTTCTAAATTTCACCAACTATAGGCGATGGGCAATCCCATGAAAAAAATAATCATAATAAGTCTCGTAATCGTAGCCGTTGTCGGCGCAACTGGTTTCTACCTAAAATCAAACGGTGATGGCAAAGAAAAGGGCCAAACTGTTGAAGTGAGCAAAGTATCAAAAGCGCAAATCATTCAAAAAGTTAATGCAACAGGTAAAATTCAGCCGAAAACAAAAATTAATATCAGTGCTGATGTCAGCGCCAAAATTATCGCCTTACATGTCAACGAAGGTGATTGGGTTGAAAAAGGTCAGCTACTTGTCGAACTAGATAGCGAGAAATACATTGCGAGCGTTGAGTCAATTGAGGCAAGCGTACGTTCAACACAGGCTAACGCTAAACTAGCCAAAGCCAACATGGCACAGGCAAAGCGTGTTTATAAACGTGCTAAAGAATTGGTCGCAAAGAAATTAGAACCGCAATCAGAACTTGATGCCGCTGAATCATCTTACCAAGTGTCAGTTGCTCGTTACGAGTCGGCGCAAGAGCAAGTTGCTCAAAGCCAAGGTACGTTAAAGCGCGCTAAAGATGATTTATCAAAAACAATAATGTATGCCCCGATGTCAGGCACTATTAGCAAGCTAAACAAAGAAATGGGCGAAATCGCGATAGGTTCGCAATTCCAAGAAGATGTCATTATGACCATCGCCAACTTAAATGAGATGGAAGCATTAGTAAACGTTGATGAAAATGACATTATTGCAATCAAACTAAACCAAGCTGCAGAAATCGAAGTTGATGCGTTATTTGGCCAAGCTATCACTGGTGTTGTATCTGAAATCGCCACTAGTGCTATCGCACAGCAGCAAGGTAATGCCAACCAAAAAACTGAGTTTGAAGTCAAAATCGCTATCACTAGTGACGTAAACAAATTGCGTCCGGGCATGACGACCAGCGCTAATATCATTACCGATACTCGCGATGATGCCTTAAGCATTCCAATTCAGTCTGTCACTGTTCGTACTGTTGCACAGCTTACTGAAGATGAACAATTCAAAGAGTCTGACTACAAAGCAGGCAAAGATGGTTTTGCTGAAGTAGTGTTTGTTAAAGAAGGCGATAAAGTTATTGCTCGTCAAGTTACTACAGGGATTCAAAGCGATGCGTTAATTGAAATTGTTGATGGTTTAAAACTTAATGATACCGTTGTTTCAGGCAGTTACCGTGCAATTTCCCGTGACTTAAGCAATGGCGCCAATGTCACTATTGAGAGTGATGATAAGAAAAATGGTAGCACTGCGGGAGAGAAATAATATGTCTGTCCAAACTCCAGAGGTCATATTAGATATCAAAGATGTCACGCGCACCTATGTGATGGGTGACCAAGAGGTAAACGCCCTTCGTGGCGTTTCCCTATCAATCAAAAAAGGTGAGTACGTGGCGATTATGGGGCCATCGGGCTCAGGCAAGTCAACCTTAATGAACACCATTGGCTGTTTAGATATTCCCAGCACCGGTACCTACAGCTTAGAAAACGAGTTGGTTAGTGAAAAGTCAGAAGATGAATTAGCTGACATTCGTAACAAAAAAATTGGCTTTGTGTTTCAAACGTTCAACTTGGTACCGCGCATCTCTGTTTTTCAAAACATCGAGCTGCCGTTAATTTATAAAGGCATCTCCAAGGGTAAGCGTAAAGAGATTGTCCAGCAGGCTATCGATGCGGTTGGATTGGGCGAGCGAGCAGGCCACAAATCCAATGAGTTGTCCGGTGGTCAACGTCAGCGCGTAGCGATCGCCAGAGCACTGGTTTGTGATCCTTCGATCATTCTGGCAGATGAGCCAACCGGTAACCTCGATAGCTCTACGGGCGAGGAAATAATGACGCTGCTCAACACGCTACATCAGAAAGGCAATACCATTGTTTTGGTTACCCATGAAGATGAGATTGCAGAGCATGCCAGCCGTGTGGTACGCCTACGTGACGGCTTAATAGAAAGCGATACAGTGACCAAACCTGCTATTGCTGCCGTTAGCGCTTAAGTGAGTTTGATGAGGTTTCGATGAAATTTTCTTTAGATATTACCGAATCATTTAAATTGGCATTAGGCGCTATTGTCGCCAATAAAAGCCGTGGGGCGCTAACCGCACTTGGAATAATTATTGGTATTGTTGCCGTTATAACGACAATGACGGCGGCCAACGGCCTCAAAAATACTTTCCGTGAAACCTTTGCTTCTATTGGCTCTGATGTAATCTATGTTTCAAAGAGGCCTTGGGTCAATATGGGCCCAGGATTTGCCTTTCGCAACAGACCCAACATTAGTATCGCGCAAAGCGATAAGCTACAGCAGCAATTGTTGCCACGTGGCGTAGTTAATCCAAGCATTAACGGACGAAAAAACCTCAAGTATCAATCAAAGATACTCGACGGCATCGGCATTATTGGTACGACAGAGAAACAAATCATCGTTTCAGATATGGTACCGAGTGTCGGGCGTTTTTTAATGCCTTTTGATATTGAGTATAAGAAATCAGTTGTTGTTATCGGCTCTGAAATCGCCAAGGATTTGTTCGGTCAAAGCGGCGCAATCGGCAAGGTAATTAAAGTCGGGCGCTATAAATTTACCGTTATTGGCGTGATGGAAGAGCAAGGAAGCAGTTTCTTTGGTGGACCTAATTTCGATCGCCAGGTATATATCCCGATTAGTACGTTTACCAAAACCATTGGTACCAACGGCGGACGTGCTAACGTAAGTATTGCAATTAAAGCCCCCTCACCTGAGGAAATGGATAACTTTGAGTATGAAGTTATCGGCGAAATGCGCAAAATACGTGGCCTAAAGCCAGCCGAAAAAGATGATTTTTCAATTAATAAACTAGATACGCTAATGGACGCCTACAATAACATGATGGGCGTCGTAATGGCTGCTGGCTTAATGATCACTAGCATATCGCTGTTTGTTGGTGGTGTCGGCGTAATGAACATTATGTTTGTGTCGGTTACCGAACGAACGAAAGAGATTGGTATTCGTAAGGCTATCGGTGCAAAGCGACGTAGTATCTTGATGCAGTTCTTGTTCGAGTCGTCGGTTATCTGTTTATTTGGTGGCATCGTTGGCTTAATCCTCGCAGGAATTATCACCGAAGTTATCAATGCCGTTTTAATGCCGGCAAGTTTATCGTTATCTATTATTGTCGTTGCCTTAACCATCTCAGTGATTGTGGGCGTTATCTCTGGTCTTGTACCAGCCTATCGCGGCGCAAAGTTAGACCCTATCGAGGCATTACGCTATGAGTAAATTTATATTGGCAGACACGTTTTGGATGTCACTGGGTGCCATTCGGGTAAATAAGCTACGTTCATCTCTAACACTTGTTGGGGTTATTCTTGGGGTAGCTTCGATTATTGGTGTAATGACCGCGATTTCGGTTATTCAAAATACCATGGAACAGGAAATGACTGTACTGGGCTCACAAACCTTCCAAGTACAAAAGTGGCCAAATGGTTTTAGCAGTGATGCCCAGCGTCGTGAAGCAATGAAATGGCCTCCTGTGACGGTAAAAGAAGCGCAGCTTATCCGTGAGAATGTAAAGTCAGTGGATCTTGTAGGTACTGAATTCTGGGATTATGGTAAAGCCGTCACCTATAATGGCTACACGACGGAGCCGACTATCACGTTATGTGGTGGCTCACCAGAATACGCAGAAAACAATACCCACTTTATTGAACTTGGCCGTAACCTGTCACGCATGGATATGATGGCAGGGCGCAAAGTAACGGTGCTGGGGAGCGCATTAGCGGAAGAGTTATTTCCATTTGTCGATCCCATTGGACGCTTTATTCGCATCGATGGTCGTAAATATGAAGTTATTGGCGTGTTTATCAAGAAAGATTCAGCCTTTGGTGGTCCTTATGAAACTATGGCTTTATTACCCGGAACAACTTACACCAAGATATACGGCAACCTCGATCAACGCGGCTTCCCACGCTCAGCCAATGTCACCATTCACTCTAAAACACCAGAGTTGCTTGAAGATGCAATTGAAGAGACACGCCAAGTGCTACGCCGTGCACGTCACTTGAAACACAATGACAAAGATAATTTTCATTATTTTACCAGTGCCAGTCAAATCGATAACTTTAACAAAACCACAGCAGCAGTGAAGATAGGTGCTTTTGTATTAGGCACGGTCTCGCTAATCGTGGCGGGTATTGGCATTATGAATATCATGCTGGTATCGGTAACGGAACGTACGCGCGAAATAGGCATCCGCAAATCCTTAGGAGCCAAGCGCCGAAATATCTTAATGCAGTTTTTATTCGAAGCGATTATTTTGTGTAACCTTGGCGGTATTATCGGCATCATGATAGGTTTTGGTTTAGGTAACGTAATGACATTAATGACCAATTTCGAAGCAAATATCCCTTGGGAAATGGTCTTTCTGGGTATGGGATTCTGTACCGTTATAGGGGTGACCTTTGGCATGATACCAGCGATAAAGGCATCAAAGCTCAACCCAATTGATGCACTCTCGCACGAATAAACAGTTAAACGACAATCTACGCAGTTATAAAGCCTTAATGAATCTTCATTGAGGCTTTTGCTGTTTTAAAAACAAGCAAAAAAAACACTAAAATTACTCATTAAATGGATGACAAAATGAAAAATTATAAAAAAGTTTTTATCCTAAGTACGCTCGCATTAGCCATGTCAGGCTGCAACCTGACCAGCTCAAGTGTGGAACCAAACACCAAGGTAGCTGCGCAAGAAAGTAGCCAACTGGATATCGAAAAATTCATCCTGGATAACGGCTTGGAAGTTATATTGCATCAAGATAAATCTGACCCGGTCGTTGCCGTCGCAATCCAGTATCACGTTGGTTCAAACAGAGAGAAGCCCGGCAGAACGGGCTTCGCTCACTTTTTCGAACATATGCTATTTCAAGATTCAGAGCATGTTGGGGCCGGAAATTTTATTAAAAACATCGGTGCAATGGGGGGAAGTTTAAACGGTGGTACTTGGCAGGATGGTACGATTTATTATGAGACGGTACCTAGCGACGGACTTGAAAAAGTATTATGGATGGAGTCTGACCGTATGGGTTACTTCATTAATACCGTTACTGCAGCAGGGCTTGAGAACGAAAAACAAGTGGTAAAAAATGAAAAGCGTCAAGGTGTCGATAATCGCCCTTACGGTCATGCCAACAGCGTAACACTTAAAGCACTGTACCCTAAAGGTCACCCTTATAGCTGGTCAGTAATAGGTAGCCTTGAGGATTTACAAAGTGCAACCTTGCAAGATGTGAGAGATTTCTATCAACAGTGGTATGGCGTAAACAATGCTACATTGGTGCTTGCAGGCGATTTTGATAAGGCACAGGCAAAACAATGGGTGCAAAAGTATTTCTCGGAGTTTAAGGCGCGTGGTGATGTAACGCCCTTAAAACCAATGCCTGTCACCCTGGCAAAGTCGAAATCACTATATCATCAGGATAATTTCGCTAAACTCCCTCAATTGACAATGACATTCCCAACCGTAGATCAAGCACATGAGGATCAATACGCACTGTCAATGTTGGCTGAGATATTAAGCGACGGCAAAGACAGCATTTTGTATCAAACCCTGGTAGAACAAGATAAGGTCACGCCCAAGGCAAATGCCAGCGTTAGCCATGGTGAAATAGCAGGTACCTTTGCCTTGCGTGTTCGCACCTTTGCAGGCATCGATCTTGATGACGCTAAACAAAGCCTGGATTCCGCGTTAACTAAGTTTGCACAACAGGGCGCTACCGACAAACAAATTTCACGCATACTGACCGCCAAAGAAACTGACTTTTATAATGGACTAACCAGCGTCTTTTCAAAAGCCTCAGCATTGGCTACCGCCAATGAATTTTACGGCGATCCCTCTTATGTAACCCAGGAGATCGAACATTATCGCCGGGTGACGAAAGACGATATCATGCGCGTTTTTAAACAATACATCTTAAATAAACCGTTTGTAGCCACCAGTTTTGTTCCCAAAGGGCAATTGGAATTAGCCCTAAATAATGCAATTAAAGCCGATGTTGTTGAAGAGAAAATCATCCAGGGAGCAGAACAAAATCAGGACGCAAGTCAGGCAACCAGTCAATTGGCGCCTGTCGTGCAAACTGTATCATCTTTCGATCGTAGTATTGAACCTGCCTACGGTGCTGAGCCAACAGTGACGTTACCAAAAATTTGGCAAGACAAGCTTAACAATGGCGTAAAAGTCTTGGGCATTGAACATAATGAATTACCACTTGTTTCGTTCTCTATTCGTCTGCAAGGCGGCCACTCTTTAGATAAAGAAGGCAAGAGTGGTAGTGCCAATCTGTTATCTGACATTCTGATGGAAGGCACAGCACACAAGACACCACAACAACTAGAAGATGCAATTGGCACACTAGGCGCAGAGCTTAAGTTTCATGCCACTAATGAATATATTGAGTTGTCGGGTAAAACCTTGAGTAAGAACTTTTCTGCCACCATGGCATTAGCCCAAGAAATCATTCTTGAGCCACGTTGGGATATTAATGAATGGAAAAGAATAAAAAAACAAACATTGGCAACGGTAAAACAACGTGCCGGTAGTCCAGGCGCTATTGCAGCTCAAGTTTATGCAAAGCTGATGTATCAAGAAAATAACCTCGGTACACCAATAACAGGAACGCCAGCAGAAATAGCAGCGTTAAC
Organism: uncultured Gammaproteobacteria bacterium; assembly: GCA_937139475.1. Classification (GTDB taxonomy): domain Bacteria; phylum Pseudomonadota; class Gammaproteobacteria; order Enterobacterales; family Psychrobiaceae; genus Psychrobium. The sequence continues at coordinate 27,630 of CAKZQF010000172.1, forward strand.
TATTGAAGATGTGAAAGCCTTTTACCGTGATAATGTGGTATCAGGTGCAACTAGCGTTCATTTCGCTGGTGATGTAACTGCGCAACAGGTAATGAAAAGCCTTGCGCCTTTAGCGAGTAAATTAAAGCAAGCAGATATTTCCCTCCCCCAAGCAACAGACAGAGTGGAGCTAACCAAAGCACAACTGTATTTTGTCGATGTACCGGGAGCTAAGCAGTCATTTATTCGCATCGGAAACCGCGCGATGACCGCCAATGCAAAAGATTACTCACTAGCACAGGCCGTTAATCACAAGTTGGGTGGCAGTTTCTCTGGCGAGCTTTTCCAGGTCTTACGCTTACAAAAAGGCTATACCTACGGCGCTTACTCAGGCTTTTCACGAAGCAATTTAGGTGGCACATTCACTGCGCGCTCTAGTGTGCGCTCAAACGTTACGTTAGAGTCCTTACAGACATTCCGCGATGTATTTGATAACTATACAGCATCCTTTGATCAAGCGGCGCTTGATAGCACTAAATCAATACTGGCGAAACAAGATGCACGAGCTTTTGAAACGACTGGCAACTTAATTGGCGTATTAAAAAATATCACCACTTATGGCCTGGGCACCGATTATGTCGCAAGAAAGCAACAAGCGTTAAATGACATGACACTGGCGACAGCCAAGCACTTGCTCAACAAATATATGGACAAGGACAAGATGGTTTATTTAGTCGTTGGTGATGCGAAGACCCAATTGTCACGCTTACAAGAGCTGGGACTTGGTAAGGCTATACTGTTAGATAAAAACGGCAATAGAGTTAAATAAGTTTCCATACGTTGGGGGCATCACGCCCCCAAATAAGCTTTGTGTCACATGTGATTAAAATATTGCACTTCGAACTCACTGGCAAGCGCAGGCTTACCAAAGAAATACCCTTGACCAACATCACATTTCAAATCGGTGAGTATATCGAGTTGTTCTTGGGTTTCAATTCCCTCAGCAACGACATTTAAATGCAGACCATGCCCCATCGAGATGGCCGCCGAAACCAACTCTAAATCAGCCCTATCAGTCGTAATATCCTGGACAAAACTTTTATCAACTTTGACTGTGTTAAAAGGGTAATTTCGCAAATAACTCAATGAAGAATACCCCGTACCAAAATCATCCATCGCAATACTTATCCCTTGCTCATGGAAGTCATTAAGCGAAGATTCAACGTTAGCAAACCCACTCACTAGTACGCCTTCAGTTACCTCTAGTTCAATAGCGCTTGAAGGTAATTGGTATTTTGTTAGCAGACTATTAATTTCGTCTTTTAAGGCCGAGTCTCTAAATTGCATTGGTGATACATTTACCGCAACACGGAAGTCTTCATTGTATTTGAGGCGCCAATGGGCTGCCTGCTTAATCGCCGTACGAATTACAAACAAGCCAATATCTGCAATTAACCCTGTTTGCTCTGCTACCGGAATAAACTCATCAGGTCCAACAAAACCCAATTCATGATTTTTCCATCGCAACAGCGCCTCAGCACCAATCACCGTTTGACTGGATAATTCAATCAAGGGCTGATAATTGAGGTAAAGTTCATTATGAAGTAAGGCTAAGCGTAGCTGCTCTTCGACCAACACTCGACGCGCTACATCAATATTCATTTGCTCGGTATAAAAGTGGAACGTATCGCGGCCACCGCCTTTGGAATGATACATTGCAGAGTCAGCCTGACGCAGTAACTCTGCTGGAGTCTGACCGTCTTCAGGATACACCGCAATACCAACACTTACGGTGGACACCAATTCACGACCGCCTAAATTAAATGGTTTTCTAAACTGTTCCAGCAACTTTTCAGCAACCACCGCTGCGCTAGTCGCTTCGTTCTCCTGCTTCACCAGCACGATAAACTCGTCCCCACCGAGTCGTCCTACAACGTCACTATCTCTTACAACAGCTTTAAGGCGTTTCGCGGCCTCAACGAGTAACTCATCACCTAGTTGATGTCCGAGTGTATCATTTACCTTTTTAAAATCATCAAAGTCTAAAAATAGCACGGCGGTATTATGACCAGCCCGCTTAGCCTCAGCCAACATGTGTGACAAACGGTCTAAGGCAAGGAAACGATTGGGCAACCCGGTCAAGCTATCAAAGTGTGCTTGATGCAATATCTTTTGCTCTTGATTTTTTTGCTGAGTAATATCGTGAGTCACAGCCAAATAGTGAGTTACTTCTTTATTCAAACCTGTTACAGGAGCCATATGAACTTGCTCCCAATAAACTTCGCCATTACGGCGGACATTTTCGAATTCGCCCTGCCAAGGCCTACCGCTATTAAGCGACTGTGTCATTTGACGATAAATAATGTCTGGAGTTTTCTCAGAGCGTAAGATGCTTATTGGTTTATTGATAATCTCATGGGATAAGTAGCCAGAGGTTCGCTCAAATGTTCCATTAACGTACTCAATCAACCCATGCGGATTAGTGATAATCACCGACATCGGGCTTTGTTCAATCGCTTGACTAAGCGTCGTTGCGCGATCTTCTGCTTCTTTTTGTGCTCTTAAGTCGATATCAATACAATACATTTCTCGTTCGTCATTGATACCGTTGATCATGACATGGGTAGAGAATACAGTGACTGGGTTATTCTCTGAATCCCTCAGTACTAATTCCGATGCTGGCGTCGCCTCACCGCCTCGCAACCATTCGTTTACTTCACTAACAACGACATCTCTGGCCGGCTCTGGAATAATTAAATCTTCTAACTTTCTCCCAAGCGCCTCACTTTCGGTATAACCATAAATTGACTCATTGGCTTTGTTCCAAAAAATCACTTCGCGGTCTTTGTTATAACCCTGAACGGCGATTTTCGGTATTGATTCAAAAACACGCCTAAAACGGGTTTCACTTTGCAGCAATTGCTCTTGTGCAAGTTTACGCTCCGTCACATCGCGGATAAACGCAAAGAATTTGCCACCTGATTCAGACTTCCAATAAGTAATATTAACTTCAATATCAAAAATGCTACCGTCTTTACGTTGGTGCATGCTGACGTGAACTTTTTCATTTCCATCAAGCAGGTAAGTAATTAGCTGCTGAATTTGTTCCTCATTGTATAAAGCATCGAGTTCGCTCACACGCATACCGCAAAGCTCTTCTTGGGAATATCCCGACATATCGACATAGGCTTGATTGACATCCTCTATCTTACCGTCCAGTGATATCATCCAAAAGCCATCAATGGCAGTGCGGATAATACTGCGATAAGTCAACTCACTCTGGCGTAACTTGGCATTATCATAATATTGCTTGGTACAATCGCGACTGATTCCAACAATACCAAGAACTTGGTCATTTCCTGCGTAGAAAGGGGTTTTTAACGTCTCAAGCAAGGCTTCCCGTCCATCAGGGTACTTTGCCCACCCTGAGGTATGTTGTGACTCCTTGTCAGATAAGATATTTTGGTCTTCCTCAACTAACTCGTCAGCTGATTTAGGGCTAAACAATTGGTGGTCTGTTCGTTCAACAACCAGCTCTTCTGTTAAGCCAACAAACTCTTCAAAGGCTTTATTACAGCCCAAATATTTACCATCAGCATCTTTGTAGAAGATCAAATCCGGAATACTATCAATCAGCCCTTTAAGGATCCCTCGTTCACGCTCTAACAATCTCTGGCTTTCGATCAACTGAACAGAACTGACCCAACGGGTCTTTTGATGAATGAGTAGCACACCTAATAACGCAGACGCAATCGGGAAAATAGTTAATAGCACAGGCGCAAGGGATGAAATAATTGGTATTGCCAAGTCATCTGGCATCATCAACATCGATAACAGAACATTAATCTCAATAACCAATGCAAATACATACAACGACTTCCAAGTTAGCGCAATTGAATATTTTTTACTAAGGTGCCTAAAGATTAGACCTATTAGGGCAGAACTAATAATAACCCAACTGCCGACAAAAGCGCCTTCCCCGCCTTGAAAAAGGCGTAAAGCAACCATCATCGCTACTGCGATGAAGGTAGCGTTCCGACCAAAGAAGAGCGCACTTAGACTAATTAAAATCCAGCGCGTATCAAAGAAGACCCCAGGTTTAAATTCCCACGGGGTAAGCATTAAAGTAATTCCAATAAAGCCAATTAATAAGCCGGTAACAAGCTGACGCAGGCCTTGGTTGTTTATTCTTCTAACATTGAACGCATCATAAATGACGCCCAATGCTAGTAAAAGTACAATACTGTTAAGCAATCCTAACAAACTTGCCATGAACTATTATCCTAAAAGTGCTCAACAAATGATCATACCTCACTTGATTGAGAAATATTAACTGCCGCCATTATATTGAAAAAAAACTCGCCGGGCTAATTCAATAGCCACATGATAATGTTTATTAAATTGGCAAGTAAGTAGTAACTCCTTAAGCCATCCCTATGATAATCAGAGTAACTTATATTTCAAATTAAACATTTGTAATATAAGTTATTAGCTAATAGTTTAACGACAAGTTAATAAAACGCTTTATTTGGTACTTGCTTGGAGCGAAAGGTTCGCGGCGTTACCCCCATATGTTTCTTAAAATGACGATAAAAGTAACTCACCTCATCATAGCCTAAATCTAGCGAAATGCTTTTTATCGGCGCTTGCGTATTGGTGAGTAGGCGGCAAGCATGCTGCATTTTCAATCGCTGAAAATAAGCCAATGGAGACTCATTGTAGTCCCCCTGAAAAATGGCTCTAAAATGCGATGCCGACAAGTTCACCTGTTTAGCCATTTGATCTACGTTTAGCGAAAAAGAAGGTTGCTGCTTGGCTTGATAAATTAACTGCTCAATCGCCATTTGATGCTTTGTGTAAGTGGGAACCTTCTTCGTCGGCTTTTGAATCAATTGCAATAAAATCAGATTCAATAAATTGACCTTGAACGCATCTAGATGGCCTTGGTCGGGAAACTGGTTTTCACAAGCGAGCAACCGTTCAATATCAGTGATTAGCTGCCGCTTGCCAGCAAAACGGCAAAAGAAAGCATCATTGATTCTTGTGTTAAATTTATTTAAATGGCTGAACGCACCGGTATACTCTTCACTCTCTAATTGAAAATGGTGAACGGATGCAGCGCAGGATTCAAACGGTGTCGCGATTGAGAACCTTGTATGTGGAAAAATCAATAAACAACTGTTTGCCGTTAATTCATAATACTTGTTGTCAGCACAAACATCGACACAGCCATGATGGACAACGAGTAAATCAAAAAACGGCCAAAGGACAGACTTAACGGGCTTTTCGCGATAAAAGTAACCATGGCTATTGCGTTTAATCTCCACTGTTCCCCCTATTCAGTAGCATTTCCATTAATTTACCTGATCAATTGCGCCGACCAAAAAGAACAATAGCATCACAACCCTAAGCCTTAATGACCCGCCATTACACCATTAGATGACACTAATAAACTTATTGTTCCTTTACTCAAACAATCTAAAGAGTTCAATAGAACTATTAATTGCAAATAAAAAAACACAGTGGTATAACAGGTACACCATACGTAATAATTACCTCACAGGCAACTAGAATTATGAGTACTTTTCCCCATATCAAGCCCCTGATACACCTAATAACCTTAATCTCCTTGGGTGGTATAAGTTCAGTGAATGCGCTAGAGAACAATACTCAGACCAATGATAGACCAAACGTTATTTTACTGATGTCAGATGATCAGGGCTGGGGAGATGTTGCCTACAATGGCAATAAGGTTATCCATACCCCTTCGCTGGATAAAATGGCGCAGGAGGCAGTTCAGTTAGACAGGTTCTATGCCGCCGCACCGGTTTGTTCACCAACACGCGGCAGTGTGCTCACCGGACGCCATCCGTTTAGGTACGGTATTGAATGGGCCGGTGTCGGTCACTTACCCGCCAATGAAATCACTATCGCCGAAGCATTGTCTGTCAATGGCTACGCCACTGGTCATTTTGGTAAATGGCACGTGGGAGAGCTTAGTAAAACAGTCAATCAAAGTTACTTCAAAGGCGACTTAGCCGAACCAGAACATTACTCGCCGCCATGGGAAAATGGCTTTGACGAAAGCTTTTCCACCGAATCAATGATGCCAACCTATAATCCCTATTATTATCTTGGTGGAGACTACGGCAGCAAAGATTATCGCCATCTACAAACCGAACCCACCAGCATAGGACAAAAAGAAGGCGGGTTTCGCTGGCGCGATTATTATTGGACAGGTCCAGGCCAACTGGTTGACGAATGGCTGGCCGGTGACGATTCCCAAATAGTGATGGACCGCGCGATCAAATTTATTGATAAGAACTCCCAAGACCAAAAGCCATTTTTAGCTGTTGTGTGGTTTCATACTCCCCACACTCCGCTAGTGGCAAGTAACGAAGACAGACAAAGATACAAAAACCTGCCAATCGAAGGGCAACATTTTTATGGCGCAGTCACGGCGATGGACAGACAAATTGGTCGTCTGCGTGAATACCTAAAAGCAAACAACTTAAGTGACAACACCATCGTTTGGTTTAAGTCCGACAATGGCCCATCTTATATTCATGACTTTAACTCATCAGGCCCATTCGCTGGCAAGAAAGCCACGTTAAAAGAAGGTGGCATACGCGTGCCAGCAATTATTGAATGGCCAGCCAAATTAGCCGGCGGCCAAAAACTAGCGACAGCAATGTCTACGGTTGATGTTTATCCCACAATTTTATCTGCGCTGAACATAAAACTGCCACTTGGCCAGCCAACCCTGGATGGCGAGAATGTATTGCCAATTCTGCTAGGTCAACAAAAAGATCGCCAGCACGCCATAGGCTTTCAGTCACCGATGCGCGGGGTTAAATATGACGCCGACAACACTCGCTTACAATACGCATGGTCTGATAAGCGCTACAAACTCTACAGCGAAGACAACGGTAAAACATGGCAGCTATTTGATCTGCTAAATGATCGCAGCGAAACAACCGATATCGCATCATCTCACCAAAAGATAGTCAAAGAGATGAAGCAAGCTTTGCTTCAATGGACAGCACAAACAAAACAAGATGCCAAAGATGCCTACACCAAATAAATTAATCGTCGGCGCTTATGCCACAGCACCTTCGACCTTAGGTTGGGATAAAGCCAAGGAAACAAGCTATTATCGCGCGTTGGGTGAGCATCCGCTGGTTGGCGGCATAGAGCATCCATTTACCGGCAGGCTCCATCCACACGATGAACTATGGTTTGCTGAAAATATAGCCAGCGATTGGCAAGTGGTTTTCACCACTATACCGGGTGTGATGGCACGGCTTAGTAACAATCCAAAATTTGGCATTGCCTCCACAGATGCGTTGGGCCGTGATGAGGCGTTAGCTTTTTATCAAAGCGCGCGCCAAGCAATTTGCAAACTCAATGCCCACAAAGGGCATCAAGTGGTCACCCATATTCAACTTCATAGTGCACCAGTAAACACAGCCAACAACGCGAGTAGGCAGGCTTTGATGGACTCCCTAACTGAATTATCAACTTGGGACTGGGATGGTACAAAGCTAGTTATTGAACATTGTGATGCATTTAATAGTGAGCAGCTGCCACAAAAAGGTTTTTTATCGTTAACTGATGAAATCGCAGCGATTAGTCAGGTTAACCAACAACAAGGCTGTGATATTGGTCTTAGTATCAATTGGGGACGTTCGGCGATTGAGGGCTTGAGTATCGAAACCCCTATCGAGCATATTAGGCAGGCAAAAGATGCAGGGCTGCTAACAGGACTTATTTTTTCTGGCGCGTGTGATGACCCCTCTAGCCCTTATGGATTATGGCAAGATGCTCATATGCCGCCAGCATTTGATTCATCGATTGAGCACTATGCGCCTGAATCATTAATGAGCGCGCAACAAATTAGCCGCTCTGTGCAAGCGGCTAATAATGACTTAGGCTTTATTGGTGGTAAGATTTCAGTACGCCCCAATAACTTAACCATTGAGCAGCGTGTGCAATACAACACCAGCTTACTGGCACTCATCAATCGGGCTTATCAATGAGTCTTGGAAAACTTGTCGATAGCGCAGATTAAATTTTACCTGCCGCGGCCAAATCCTGATTGAGCTGTGCTTTATAAGCGTCATGCGCTTCTTTATCCTCAACCACATCACTGCGATAGAAAATAAAACCAACACTTTGACGCGTTCTCTCACTGGTATTGGCATTGGCGCGATGAATAGTCAGACTGTGGTGAACAAGAATATCACCGGGCTTTGCTACCATTTGTACTTCGGCTTTGTCATCCGCCTCACACCAATCACTAATCCCCTGCGAGAAGCCTAGCGTGCCAGTGCTACCATGTGGACGCATGCCTTGATTATGTGAACCGGGTATATAACAAACCGCGCCATTTTCTGCATCTGCATGACCAAGCGACAACCACATGGTGACCGCTTGCTGTGGCTTAATCTTAAAATAGTAACCATCTTGATGCGCTGGAGTACCCTGGCCGATATTAGGTACCTTATTGAAATACTGCATATTTTTTAGCTCAACCGGTCCGCCAAGGAGCTCAGCAGCTAAATTAACCACGGCAGGTGAATTGGCAAGTTCGCGATAATAATCATCGTATTGGCAAACTTGCTGAACTTGTTTTAGGCTCGACTGCTCACCTTTATTTTCAAAGTACACTTCTTGAGCTGGAATCGTTGGCACCACCTCATCTATAAATCGTTGAGTTTGTTGCTGCAGCTCCGCTACCTGTGCTTGGCTTAAAAACCCTTGGACAGCAACATAGCCGTCATTATCAAATTGTTGTTTTAAGTTCATTTACTTAATTCCTGCCATGATTGAAAGTTGTAACACCATAGCCTCATGCTTGTTTAGGGGCATTAGCAAAAACGACCGCATTATTATCAATTTCGCTTATTTTGTTCAATTTCATTAAGAAAGTAAGGCTTTGTTTAACTAATCACTCCAATATTAAAAGTCATGGCTGCCTGGCCACGGCTGCATTTTATTTAAATCTGGTCGGCGGCACCAACTCGTAGGCATAGCATTCCCCTGATAAAGCGGCGCCATCCCTTTTACATGACGATAGTCCTGCTCCGACCAATCTTCCGTTGTTATCGGAGCTCGCTCGCCCGCATCCACATCAAGGTCTTGACGTAAATAAATCGATTGAAAGCGTGCCTGTATTGACTCTGGTAAAGTATCAAAACTCGGGATATACCAAGAGATTAATAACGGACGCTCTGCTTTTACAGTGTTGGCGTAGGCACCATGTAATAAGCGGCTATCACCAATGAGTAAATCACCAGAGGTTATTTCAACGGCGACTTCATCGCCATGGCTTGCGTAAGCCGGGTCGTCTGGATTTTCATAACGGGCTAAGTCCTCACCGTGACCATCGTCTAAACGGTGTAATGGGTGCGCCTTAGTATGGGAACCAGGAATGGCACGTAAACAGCCGTTTTCAGGTGTAGTGTCCGTTAGATACACCATAAAGAACAATGAGATTGGCTCAGGCTTGTAGCTTATATCGTGATCCCAGCCCCACCAATCTTGATGCCAGAATAATGGCGGCCCACCACTAGGCTTAGAAATAAGGTAACCAGACAGCCAGCGCGGATCAGTGCCGCCAAATGCCTTAAGCAATTCAACAACTCTGGGCTGTGAAATAAGATCAGCAAATTGCGGGTGATCGGCAAAATTACATAAGGTGCCATTAGATTTGAAGCGCTCACGATGCACTACTGATAGCCCGCTGATAGTCTCCTTTGATCGGGCTTTTAGCTTGTCCATCATCGGTTTATCATAAAAACCTTTTATAATGGTACTGCCGCCTTCAATGATTTCCTGCCAATGATGTTGTGTATTCATCTATTAATATCCACTAGTTGTTTTTAGCAATATTAATACGTAGAAACAGTTAAAACTGTCACTTTAAGCATCATTAATGTAGGATTTATGTCATGACAGGTACTATTCCCTATTGCGAACCGATTTCCCTACCATCGGGCCAAACCACTCATGTGGACGTACTTAACTACGCCAATGGAGAGAACCATCCCTGCTTTTATCACTTTCACGATGTCTGTGAAGTGGTGCTGTTTAAGCATGTGTCAGGCCAATTCAGCTGCTTCGATCAGCACTACCAGCTTAGCGATAGTTCATTGGTTTTTATTCCGTCAATGGCCGTGCATAATTTTAATTTGAGCTTGGATAGAAAATCATGGCAAATCATTCAGTTTTCACCAATTTTATTTAATATTCTAGGGCTGGTAAGCCAACAGTCGACATTACAAAAGCCGCTGGTGCTCGAATTACCCGAGCAATCGTATTACCGCTATCACCTACTGTTAGATTGGTTAGCAGAGTTTAATCAACGTGATAACGCCTTAAAACAAGACATCTTATCAACCTTAATTCGCCAATTAGCCCATGAAATTGGTGATACCCCACCAGCGGGTAAATCACTACCCTGTAGTAAATTGCAACCTTTGCTGGATAAAATTAGAAAGCATCAACAGATCGATCTGTCCATGGCGCAGGCTGCCGAAGTTTGCAAGCTCTCGCCATCCTATTTTTCAAGACTGTTTAAAAAAGTTTTTCAGCAAAGTTACAGTCAGTATATGCTGAGGTATCGACTGCACCTTGCCAGTCGTATGCTCACAACATCTGACCAATCCATATCCACTATTTGCTATGAATTAAACTTCACCCACCCATCTTACTTTATTAGTGTTTTTAAACAGTATTTTGGCGTCACCCCGAAAAAATACCGTAGCGCATCCACTCGCTAGCTGCTATTTGATTTTCGTTAGCTAATGGATATCTTACGATTATCTGCAATACTTAAATTACACTCAAGTTCGAAATAATCTTGAGCGAATCACCTGTATACCTATAGCACGATTAAAAGGAATTAAGATTGAATCACCGACCAGACTTTAAGACAACAAGTCATTCAAGCGGTATACAATGCGAAAGTAATGCGGACATTAATTTTCAGCAAGCATTAGCCAACGCCAAGCAATTCTCCCCAATTCGATATGCAGCGACGCCTAAATTGCGACTTAGTGAACTATCATTGATAAGCTCATTTGATTATCAGAATTTACTCTTTACCCATTCCGGTGGTACTGCCTTGTCTAAGGCAGGGCAAGTTCTTAAGCTCGACTCAAATACTATTCTTGTGCCTAGCTATCATTGCCCCGCTGCAATAGAGCCCTTCATTTGGCTTGGCTTTAAATGTATATTTTATCGCGTCAATGCTGACTTATCACCAGATAAAAACCATGTTCATCAACTAATTAACCAGCACGACATAAGCCATTGTCTCACGATTAATTACTTTGGCGTTATTTGCCATTTACCCTTGATTGCCGACATACTTTCCAGCACAAACATCATTATTATCCACGATTGCGCTCATGCATTATTTGATTTGCTCAGTTACACCAAAGTACACAACGAAGCTGACGCAACAATCTGCTCTATTAATAAAATATTACCAAGCATTGATGGTGGAATCGTAACCTTTAAATCCAGTGTCCCACGGCCGCTCCAACCAGTCGGCTTTGTCGAAGAGAGTAAAGCAATCCTATATCTGTTAGGAATAACATCAATCATCAATAAACTGCGCTTTGCTTTTAAAAAAAGAACGGAGCCTATAAACGGTGCATTAGACAATACCAAGGCCACTTCTCTTTGTTATTTCAATAGTAGCAAAGCCGAACAACAGTGCTTTAGCCATACCATCGCGATCTTACGCCGCAGCAACCTTAACAAAATAGCGCAGCGTAGGCGCGAGAACTATCGCTACCTGTGCTCAGCATTAAAAAACTCTGGATTGGGAACATTACTTAAGCCACAACTTGATCAACACAATGTCCCTTATGTCTTACCTTTCCTTCTCCATGATAAAAGCCATTTTAGCAAAGTAAGGCAAACAGGAATTCAGTGCTTACGTTGGGAGGAAATTGCACAGACAGATTGCAATGTGAGTCAAGACTACCGCTCTCGCTTACTTCAGCTTCCGTGCCACCATCAACTCAGTAAGCAAGAGCTTGATGCAATGATTAAACAATTAAAAGACATACTATGAAATGGACTACCTTTCCTTGCAATCAATTTGATAAAGTCAGCGCTCATTGGGATACACTTAATCAATCCGCATTACAGCAGCCCATACTAGATAGCATGTTCATTAAGGTTTGCCTTGATGTCTTTGCCAAAGGCGATGAAGTTATTGCGTTGTGTGAAGATGAAACAGGGCCTATTTCTGTTGGCGTTTTCCATAAAGTTGGCTTCGGCCGTTATGCCACCTTTCAACCCTCTCAAGCACCACTTGGCCTATTTTTGGTGAGGAACAATCAGCTCAGTAATAGATTACTTAAAGGATTAGCTGCTGTTTTGCCTGGTCATGTTATTTTGATCGACTTGTTACAACAAGATAGCGCCTTTCTTTCTTATGATGAGGAGACTAATGTATTGCAATCCCCCTACATCATCACCGGGCGCTTAGACGTTGCGCAAGACTTTGAGCTATTTTTTGCCAGCCTAGGCAAGAACATGCGCCAAAACTATAATAAAGTTATCAATCGATGTACTAGGCAACATATTGAACTAGAAGCTCAATGCTTGTCCTCGTCGGAAAACATTAGTGAAGCTATAGCGCTATTTGGCCAATTCGAATCAAATGGCTGGAAAGGACAAAGTGGCACCGCAGTAAATATTAACAACGATCAGGGGAAATTTTACCAACAACTATTGCAGCAATATGCAAAGCACGACCAAGCTGAAATATGGCGCTACCAGGTTGATCAACAAACCGTAGCCATCGATCTTTGCATCAAATCGGCCGATATATTAATTATTCTTAAAACCGCATACAACGAGGAGTTCAAAAAGCTTTCTCCCGCGCTACAGCTGAAATTTGAAATTTTAAAGCATCATGCAGCAGACACTAGTGCAAAGCGGCTAAAGTCGGTAGAGTTTTTCGGCAAAGCAATGGAATGGCACAAACGATTTAACGCAGTATTACGCCCCATCACACACCTAACCTTTTTTAGCCAACCATTATGGCGATCTCTTTATCGCCTGATTAAATTCCGCAAATAATATAAATACTTTTATATAACATACACATTCCAAGTGCTAGCGTTAAAACAACAAATACTGTACGATTGTACGGTATTTGTTAATTGAGCTAGTATCATGACGTCATCGGCACATTATTATCAGAGCATAACCAATGCGTTAACTGATGCAGGGATTCATTCTCCAACGTTGGTTATCGATAAAAAGCGTTTCGACCAAAATCTTGAACACGTTTTAAGTGTCAAAAAGCGAGGCTTTAATTTTAGGATTGTTGCTAAGTCATTGCCATCAATCTCGATGCTTCAATATATTATGGAGCGCGCACAAACCAATCGGTTGATGAGTTTCCATTTACCCTTCCTTCGCCATATAGTATTAAATATTCAGCACGCTGATATTCTGCTTGGTAAGCCCATGCCAGCAGCAGGCGCGCGTGAGTTCTATCGTTGGCACAGCCAGCTAGACAACAGCAATTTTGTACCGCACCAACAGCTCCATTGGTTAGTGGATAATAATGAACGTCTATTGCAATACCAGGCGCTGGCAGCATCACTTAAGATACCAGTAAACATTAACTTAGAATTAGATATCGGCCTACATCGCGGCGGTTACCATTGCCAAGATACTTTCAAACAAGCGCTAGCATTAATCGAGCAGGATGAGTATTTAACCTTAACGGGACTGATGGGCTACGAAGCGCATGTGACCAGAGTGCCAGCCTTTATTGGTGGTAGCCAAAAAGCCTTTAGCCAAGCAATGGTTAGTTATCAACAATGCATTAATAGTGTCAAAGAAATTTTTGGCCAGGCCAAATTAGAGGAAATGATCTTAAATGCCGGTGGCAGTTCAACTTATCCACTATATGATAAGCCAGGCCTTGTTAATGAAATCGCCACCGCCTCAGCTTTGGTAAAACCTACTGATTTTGATGTATTTACCTTAGCGCACCACCAGCCAGCAGCCTTTATTGCAACGCCAATCTTAAAAATGGTCGACAAACCTGAGTTGCCAATGGCCCCGGCGCTATCGACGCTGTTACGTACTCTTTGCCTCTTGCCCCAAAAGGCCTGCTTTATCTATGGAGGTAACTGGCTGGCCTCACCTTGCTTTCCACAAAACGCTAAACGCGCCAATATCCTAGGTCATTCAAGCAATCAAGAAATGTTTGAATTACCAAAAGAAAGTGAGGTTGTGATGGATGATTTCTTCTTTTTTAGGCCAAGCCAAAGTGAGTCGGTCTTTTTGCAGTTCGGTGAGCTAGCCATTGTTAATGATGGCAAAGTGGTTGATTGGTGGAAAGTCTTTGACGCGCAGCAGCGTTAATTTAACAAAGTAGGATCTAACATGTTATTTGCATTAGCTCTTTTTCTAATTCCTATCGCTATTATTATTCTGTGCCAGCGTGCACCGATTTTCGATAAGCTAGGGGTTGTAGTTTTATCATTTGGCCTTGGTATTGGCATCGCTGCAACTGTTGACCTTAGCAGTTTATTCGACTCAACGCTGGTAAAATCAGCACAGCTCAATATATCTGAAATAAGTATTGCGATTGCGCTGCCATTATTGCTTTTTTCAATTAATATAAAAAGCGCACTGGCCATGGCGGGTGATACCTTAAAAGGCATGGGGCTTGCCTTATTTTCGGTTATTTTAATCAGTACCATCGGTGCTGTTTTATTTAAAGAACAAGTGAATGACGTATGGCAAGTTGCAGGCATGTCCGTTGGCGCCTATACCGGTGGTGGCCCAAACATGGCGGCAATTAAAACCGCTATCGATGGCAAGGAGTCAATTTTCCTTACCATGGTGACTTACGACATTTTATTTTCGGCGATGTTTCTTTTGTTCGTCATTAGTGTTGGTAAACGTGTTTTTTCACTTTTTTTGCCTGCTTACCAATCAAAAGAAGTCACCGACGAGCAAGAATTTTCTCATATGAATCATATGAGTGACGAAACAGCAAATAGCTACAAAACGATCTTATCAACAGGTACTGCGGGTCAAACCTTGTTAGCATTACTATGCTCAGGTTTGGTGGTTGGCGCGGCGTTAGGCTTGGCGGCAATCGTGCCAGAGAGCTACAAATCGACTGTCACAATCATTGGTATCACGAGCTTAGGCTTGGCCGCTTCTTTTATTCCGCAAGTACGAAGCCTGGCCAATAGTTTCCAATTAGGTATGTATCTCATTTTGGTCTTTTGTTTCACTATGGGAACCATGACCAACACCAGTATTTTTACTGAATTAGACGTTTCACTCGCCAGCTATATCAGCTTTATATTAGTCGGCTCATTATTGCTCCAAGCGCTGTTATGTAAGTTATTTAAAATAGATACAGACACTTTTTTGATTACGTCATCAGCAGCGATCATGTCGGTGCCATTTATCCCCGTTATCGCCGGCGCACTAAAAAACCGCGAGATCCTTTTACCGGGTTTTGCGGCCGCTATTATTGGCTATGCACTGGGTAATTACCTAGGGATAATTGTTGCCAGTGTAAGTCGCTGGCTAGTGGGAGCTTAATACCTATCGCCATAAGACGATGCTAGTCGCAGGCGCGTCAGCTGACATCTGACGCGCTGTTGCATTGACATGAAGTAACGCTAATAACCGACTAATTATTTACCCCGAAAACCATAGTGCAATCTACTGCTAGCAATTGCTATTAAGAGCTACAAGATAATGCAGAACAGCCGGCTTTATTGCGCGCCCACTCTGGGCGCTTTTGTGCGTATTGTTCAGCATTTTCTTGCTCATCGTAAGGTTTTTTCAGTAGTGCCTGTAGTTTATTAATTTCACTAAAGTCCCCCTTTTCTGCCGCTTCAATCGCCTGCTGCGCCAGGTAATTACGCAATACGTATTTAGGGTTAACTTTATTCATCGCCAGTTTACGCTCATGATCACTACGATTATCTTGTTGAAGGCGCGCGGTATATCGCTCGAACCACAGCCCCATGAACTGCTTATATTTATCGCTTAACCTATCCGGCTGATAATAACTATCATGTATTGTAACTAGCCAATTATCCGGTTCATTTTTGCCAAGATTCGCCAATTGACGATAAAAGACCGTCATGTCGGTTTCTACGCTCTGTAGTATTTGTTCAAGCTCGCTAAATAACACTAAGTCGTCCTGTCCCTGATAGGCCTGTAAACCCAGTTTGTCAGCCATCATTTCGCACCATTGATGCTGGTAATTCTTACCATAGTTATCCAATAGCTGCTCCAACGGCAAAGACTCTTCAATCAGTGGGTAAATCGCGTTGGCTAATTGAAACAGGTTCCAATGGCTGATTTCCCCTTGTGCACCAAAGCGGTAGCGGCGGCGCTGGGCATCCGTCGTATTCGGTGTCCAGTCAAGATCAAAATCATCAATCCATCCATAAGGCCCATAATCGATGGTTTCACCAATAATCGACATATTATCTGTATTCATCACCCCATGAACAAAGCCGACGCGCTGCCAACCTATAATCATTTGGCAAGTACGCTCGCACACCTCACCAAACCACTTAATATAAGTCCCTTTATCAATCTTCTCACCGTCAATTAAGTGAGGAAAGTCAGATGCTATGCAATGATCCGCTTGAGCCTGCAGCAGTGCTATGTCGCCACGTTGTGATGGCAGCTGAAAACTGCCAAAGCGTGTGAATGACGAGCTTACTCGGCACACTACAGCGCCGGGTTCATAGGCCCCGTTACCATCATAAAACATATCCCGCATTACCTGATCACCAGTTAAACACAAACTCAGCGCTCGGGTTGTTGCAATGCCTAAATGATACATCGCTTCGGAACACAAAAACTCACGTACAGAACTTCGCAGCACCGCCAAGCCATCAGCGGTTCGAGAATAAGGTGTCGGCCCTGCTCCCTTTAGTTGCAGAAATTGGTGTCCCTGTGCTGGCGTTACCACTTCACCGAGGTTAATCGCCCGACCATCGCCCAATTGACCAGCCCATTGACCAAACTGATGGCCGCCATAACACATCGCAAAGGGTTGCATACCATCAAGCAGTGCATTGCCGGTAAAGACATCGAGAAATAAATCACTAGCCGTATCTTCACTATTAAAACCAATCATTTGGGCGACATCATCGGATAAGGCGATTAACTGAGGGTTTGCCGTTGCAACAGGTGTTGCCCACGAAAAAGCTGCGCCATGGACCTGGCGCCGGGTATTGACCTGCTCACTATCTGAGGGTAGTTGATTAATATAGCGATTTTCAAATTTTAGTTTATGCTGTAGCGTATCCATGTCGGCGTGTCTTTAAAAAGAGATGTCCTAATCATAATAACCTTTAATGATGATAAAAAGAATGAAGTTACTTTTCGTTAGCTTACTAATCTTGTGCTTTAGCCAAAGCGCTATTGCGGCGCCATTAACTGTTGATCAGCAGATAGAACAATGGCTTGCCCCTATAGCACACACCATGACCAGCATTATTTTTTATTCGGTTGAGGTCGCAGGTACGCAAATACCTTTAATCGTCGGCTGGCTTATCATTGCCGCTTTAAGCTTTACTTTTTATTTTGGTTTTCTCAATTTCAAAGGATTTTCCCATGCGATAAAAGTCATTCGCGGCGACTATTCCAATCCTAACGATCCGGGGGAAGTGAGCCACTTTCAAGCCCTTACAACGGCTCTATCAGGCACCGTTGGCCTAGGCAATATCGCTGGTGTCGCCATCGCTGTTTCTATCGGCGGTCCGGGAGCCACTTTTTGGATGATTATTGCGGGTTTGCTGGGCATGTCGAGCAAGTTTTTAGAATGTAGTCTCGGGGTAAAATACCGTCAAATCAGCGCTAATGGCGAAGTTCTTGGTGGCCCAATGTATTATCTTCGTGATGGCTTAGCGGAACTTGGTTATCAAAAACTTGGCAAGGGCCTGGCGGTATTTTTTGCCATCTGTTGTGTGATCGCCTCTTTGTGCGGCAGCAATATGCTGCAATCAAATCAAGCCTACCAACAATTTATTATTGCCTTTGCTGGTGAAGGTGGGTTCTGGCAAGACAATGGTTGGCTGTTTGGGCTAATTCTGGCTATTTTAATCGCTACAATTATTATCGGCGGCATAAAAAGCATCGCCAAAGTAACCGTTCGCGTGGTTCCTTTGATGGCTGGGGTCTACTTATCTGCGGCATTGTTTGTCATCCTTAGCCACATCGAACAAATCCCACAGGCAATCAGCTTAATTATCAATGGTGCCTTTAACCCACAAGGGGTTACTGGCGGCATTATTGGAGTAATGATCCAAGGTATTCAGCGTTCCACCTTTTCCAGCGAAGCAGGGGTCGGTGCCGCGTCTATAGCGCACGCAACAGCATCGACTAAAGAGCCTGTTCGCGAGGGGTATGTCGCGTTATTAGAGCCTTTTATTGATACTGTTGTGATATGTACTATCACAGCATTAGTGATAGTAATCACCGGGGCCTACGTCGATGTCTCAGGCATCGATGGCGTAGCGATGACTTCCCGAGCTTTTGCCAGTGTTATTTGGTGGTTCCCTTATTTACTTAGCATCGCAGTGTTATTGTTTGCTATCTCTACGATGGTCTCGTGGGCTTATTATGGTTCAATCGCCTGGCGTTACCTTGTTGGTGACTCAAAATGGCTAAACCTAGGCTACAAAATGTTGTTCTGTTGCTGCACCGTTATTGGCGCGTCTGTTAGTCTAAACTCCGTTATAGCCATTTCAGACTCGATGTTCTTTTCTATGGCGATTGCTAATATTATTGGCTTATACCTGTTAGCCCCCGGTATTAAAAAAGACTTAACATCCTATAATGCAACTTATAAATAAATTAATAAAAAATAATCATTGCTTTAAATTTGCTCTAACCGTAATGTAGTTAGTTCTATTTAAATAAAAGAATTTTAACAAATATGTTCACTTTGTGTATTTCGTCATTACCCACTTCGCTGCGCTGGTTGCTTGTCAATCAAATGCGCGCTTTGCGGCTGTATACGAAATAAGAGAAGCTCAACTTATTTTCAAAAGCCGCAGTTACCCACTGCGGTTTTTTGTTTTCATAGCATCATTCCCCAGTCACTGCGGCACTAATAATCAATCAAAATAATGGAGTAAAAAAATGAAAGTGCCTTTCGCCTATCTATGTGTCGTTATTGTTTCTTCAACCACACCATTAGGTATTGTTTGGAGCAGTCAAAGTGTCTCTCCGACGATGGCTGTATTATTGCGCATGTGTATTGCAGCAGTACTTGGCACACTGATTTTACTGACCACCCGTATCCGATTACCGATGAGTAGCAATGCAGTCAAACTATACAGCTATAGTGCCTTAGGCATTTTTGGTGGCATGATGTGTAGCTACTTAGCAGCGGGCTATATTGGCTCTGGATTGATGTCTCTATTATTTGGTTTGTCGCCAATTGTTGCCGGACTCTTTGCACAGCGTATTTTAGGTGAAAGTAAATTTACACCCATCCGCTGGCTCGCATTTGCTTTTGCTATTGCCGGTTTAACCATCGTGTGCTGGGATAAAATCGCCTTGGCAGGAGAAGCTATTTATGGTGTGGGACTGATATTATTTGCAATGGTCATTTTTAGCGCTAGTGGTGTGGTGATCAAAAGTATTCCGATCAACATTCATCCGTTAGCGACGACACTAGGGGCACTATACTTCTGTATTCCGCTGTTTTTTATCGCTTGGTTAGTATTTGACGGCAACACTGACACCACGCTTTGGACAGAGCGTTCAGTGCAGGCTATTGTTTATTTGGGCGTCTTTGGCTCATTAATAAATTACATCGCCTACTTTTTTATACTGCAAAAATTATCGCCCACAACGGTTGCGCTCGTTGCCCTCATTACACCCGTATTCGCGATATTGTTAGGGGCCCAATTTAATAATGAAACCATAGCGCTTAACACAATAATTGGCGGCAGCGGTGTGCTATTTGGGCTCGCATTATACCAATGGAACCCCACTAAACTCACAGTGAGCGTAAAGAAGGTGTGCTAGCGCACCTTTTTACATAAATCCCTCCCAATGAAGATAAGTTGTAATATAATCAATAGTTAAAATTTTTATTGTTGAGTGTGCCATGAAATATTTATTACTGATAACTTCGCTATTTTTTGCGACGAGCTCTTTTTCGCAACAAAGCTTTAAGGTGAGTCATCAACATAAAAATAGCGCCCGGGCTCAACAAGCACCATACATATTGCTTATTTCACTCGATGGTTTTCGTTGGGATTACGTTGAAAAGTATCAACCAGCGTTTCTGTCACAATGGATTAAAGACAGCGCTAGGTTAACAGCCCTACGCCCGTCTTTTCCAACCAAGACATTTCCAAACCACCTTAGCATAGTGACGGGTTCATACCCACAGCGGCACGGTATTTTAGCTAACCGGTTTTACGCACCAGATTTGAAAAAGCATTACTCGCTGAAAGAGCAAGATG
The DNA here is from genome assembly GCA_937139475.1 of uncultured Gammaproteobacteria bacterium. Classification (GTDB taxonomy): domain Bacteria; phylum Pseudomonadota; class Gammaproteobacteria; order Enterobacterales; family Psychrobiaceae; genus Psychrobium. Next base: position 48,122 of record CAKZQF010000172.1, read on the forward strand.
CGGTTGTCAATCCAGATTTTTATCTGGTTAACCCATTGTGGGTTTTAGCTGAACAACAAGGCATGCGTACTTCTAGCTATTTCTGGCCGGGGTCAGAAGCCGCCATATCAGGGGTAACCCCCACGTATTTTCAGCCCTACGATCATAACGCGCCGCATCAGCAGCGAATTAACACTGTACTACAGTGGTATAACTTACCTGCCGAGCGCCGCCCACACCTTACAACAATGTACTTTCACGATGTCGATAGTGCAGGTCATGACTTTGGCCAAGGCTCACCAGAGTTAATTCAAGCCTTGGAAAAAGTTGATAATTCACTTAAAGACCTGACAACAAAGCTAGCGAAGCTACCTTTTGAAGTTAATGTGGTTATCGTTTCAGATCACGGCATGGCACAGCGTAAGCGGGAAGATTTTGAGCAATTACCTAGCTGGGTGAATCAAGAATACTATGTCAAAGGTTCTGGCCCAATAGTCCATATTTACGACATTAAAGGCTCGAGCAAAACGCTCACTGAGACCACCCGACAATTGAATCAGCAGGCTCAACATTATAAATGCTATCGCTACCAAGATATTCCCCGCCGTTATAACGCGTTCCAATCAAACAGGATTGGGGATATTGCCTGTTTAGCAGATAAAGACTGGGCCATTGGCCTATTCTCTCATCGCCCGGTCGGGGACCACGGTTGGAGTCAATTTAATACAACAGATATGAACGGGGTTTTTTATGCTAAAGGTCCAGCATTTAAAAAAGGAATCATTCGCCCCATCGCGGAGAACGTCAACATTATGCCGTTGTTAGCGCATATCTTGGGTATAAAAATCCCCCATGAGATTGATGGTAAGGTTAGTACCTTAGCGCCATTACTTAATCACAAGTAGCCAGGTTTTTGCTTGCACTAGCTACGGGGGTGCCATCACCCCCTCAAGCTTTTCACTGAGTTTTTTATGTTTTTTGTTCAACAGGAAGTGTAACGGGAGCTCACTAAGTACATCAGAAGACTCGAACTGTTCCAATGGAAAATTAAGTGATTGAACGACGAATTCACCAAGGCCCTGCTCAAAAAGAAGAATATCAAAGCGATCAGCGACTAGCATATTTATCAATCTCTCACTCTGTGAGACCGCAGCATAAGTCTTGCCATATTTAGCGATATCCAGGTATCCGTACCAGCCTTTCAAATACCCGATTTTATAGTTTTTTAGATCACTGACCGAGTTAATTTTATCGACCGTGCCTTTACGATAAAAAGCCACTACTTTTGAGTTTGCTATGGGTATTTTTACAACGATAATATTTTTAAACTGCGCTAGGGCGTGAGATGAACGCGCATAGTCACCATCAACCACCCCTCGTTCAAGTTCGCTTAAACCACGTGCTCTAGGTCGAAAGTGATATTTAGGCGTCAAATTCAATCGATGTATGAGGTCATTAAATTCCTTAAAAGATTGGTCTTGCTCTAAATATGCGATGGGAACCGCAGTACTGATATTGAACTCTACTGCATTTAACGACTGTAATGATACAAGAAGACAGGAAGTCTTTATTAGCATATTCATCATTTCTCTCACAAGAATCAGTGAAGCATGAAATATCCCTATTTTTTCTACCTTATTGTAAAAATTCCTAGCCTTAGCAAAGCCAGAAGTGCGGTAGGCATTAATTTAATGGGTATAGTCAAAAAGTAACTACTTGTACATTTTTTTTAATAAAATCGACAATTTTCAGCACATTTCACTACTCGTCCTGCGTTTATCGAACTAACGACTGAATAGTGTTCTAATTAAAGTCTGGCAACGTTGCTTTTAATTACGTATTTATTGGCAAACCTTGACTACCATTAGCTGCCCCTATCCAATGATATTTTGTTATAATCAGCTCAAATCACGCTAACGAATCAATATCATGAGTTATATTCCATTAGAACAACATCATAAAGCTTGGGTTTTTCGTCACCAAAGCTGCCCTATTAGCGATGACGACAAGACTAAAATCAAGCCTATGGAGGCACAACGTGCTGTGACCTTTTGGAACACCTTTGTCAGTAAGCAGGTTGACCATCCTGATTTTTTCAAGAAAGGGGACTGGGCCTTTAGCCAAAGTACTTGGCTTGATCAGGGAAAGTGGGAACCAGAGTGGGAGAGTGATGAAAATGAGCTTCCTGAACTCATTTTAACCCACCTGCCTTGGCCAAATAACACGGTGGTTTACTATTGCAATGATCGTCAACATGTCATTGAGACAACATGGGAAGTGTTTAAACGTTGCTGGAAAAATTTTCTCTTTATGGACGATGGCCCAGTACTCGTTGGTAAAAAACGCGACCAAGTGGTCCAGTTTATGTCCAATGGTACCTTTAGGGTCGGCTCAAAAGCGGCACCAAGTAGTAAGAAAGATCTCCAGTAATGTCAACCAAACAAAAGCTTCATCCACGTAACCGCCATAACCAGGATTATGATTTTGAAGCGCTATCTAAAGCAAACCCAAGTTTGTTGCCATTTGTCCGGCCAAATCCTTACGGTAACCTGTCAATAGACTTTGCTAATAGCGAGGCGGTCAAGGCGCTCAATGGCGCCATTTTGAAGTTGCAATATCAGCTGGATTATTGGGATATACCCAAAGGTTTTTTATGCCCGCCTATTCCGGGGCGCGTTGACTATATTCATTATCTTGCCGACCTTCTAAAAGCAACCAATAACAATAAAATTGCGAGACAGGCAGTCGGGTTAGATATTGGCACCGGTGCGAGTTGTATCTACCCTATCCTTGGCAATCGTACTTATAATTGGCAGTTTGTTGCCAGCGATATAGATCCAAAATCAATTGCCTCTAGCCATAACATAATTGCCAATAATAAAGGGCTAGCATCGGCCATTACATTGCGCCAACAACACAACGCCACGCGAATATTCAATGGCGTCGTCACGCCAAATGATCATTTTGATTTCATCCTGTGTAATCCTCCGTTTCACCAATCATTAGCGGAGGCTCAGCGCGGCAGCAACCGCAAGCGAGCCAATCTTGGTACCAATAGGAAGGACCAAGATAAACTGAATTTCGGTGGACAAAAAGCCGAATTGTGGTGCCCCGGCGGCGAAGTGGCCTTTATAAAAACCATGATAAATGAAAGCAAGGACTTTGCTTCTCAGGTGTTATGGTTTACTTCACTAGTGTCTAAAAAAGACAATTTATCCGCACTTAAGAAGCGCCTAAAAAAGGTAGGCGCACTAGAAGTTAAAGTCATTAAAATGGCCCAAGGGCAAAAAATTAGCCGCTTTATCGCATGGACTTACCTTGATCAAAAGGCACAGCAAGCTTGGTGTAAACAACGGTTCTAGTGACTAGTTAGTCAATTGCCGGTAATTGCTTGGCGTTTTTTTCTGCTACCGTCACTGTCTCAGTTGGCACCGAACTCGTTGGATAAGAAAACAATACTCTGGCGCCTTTGGCTAACGACTTGGCACGCAACGCCTGTCTAAACATATGCAGCCACTGGTGAAAACTAATAACAACTGGGTTATAGGTATCAATTTGGCCGATAATGCCATATCGACAGGGCTTGTTGAGGTCTTCCTCAACAAAGGTACCAAAAAGCTTGTCCCACAGTATTAATACACCAGCAAAATTGCGGTCGATATAACCGGGGTTAATCGCGTGGTGTACTCGATGATGGGATGGCGTGTTAAACAATTTCTCTAGCCAGCCCAACTTGCCAATAATTTCAGTATGAACAAAAAATTGAAAGGCGAGATTACACGCCACGACAATTAATACAACGTTAGGATCAAAGCCTAGTAGCATCATCGGGGTCCAGAACAACCACATTCCCGCCACAGGGTACATCAGACTTTGGCGAAACGCAGTACTAAAATTCATCCGAGTTGAACTGTGATGAACCACATGCGCCGCCCATAACCAATGCACATTGTGTGAGGCTCGATGGAACCAATAATACAAAAAATCTTGCAGTAAAAAAGCGCAAATGACGCTGAGCAGACTTAGCTCGATGTCAAACAAGCGATGCTCAAATAACCAATAAAACAAAGGCATCAATAGCAGTAATGACAATGCATCAGCCCCTTGATGCATAATCGCTAATGCCGTATTGGCCAATGAGTCTTTAATATCATAACGGGCGCGATATTTTATAAATTCATAGCCGATACACAACCAGAATATTGGGCTTAGAGCCAATAATATTAACTCAACACTCATCGCAAAACCTCGCTAGTTTATGCAGCCCCTTCTCGATATCACGAGTAATAATAGCCTTAACGATAAACTTGGGTTGCCACCAAGGCGCTCGACATACAATAGAGTAATCAACCACTGTTTCATCCTCTTGTGCTCGCAACATAATGTCCCCTTGATGATTTGAAACCGGCCCCTTACCGATAATGCGGTAGCGAATATGTTGCTCATTCGCACATACAATTTGTTCAAAAAACGTTTGCCCATGCAGTGTTACCTTGCGAATAGCGCCACTACCGCCATCGGGTTCCCCAGCATCCGCATCTCTAGTCTGCTGGAACCGGCCATTGAAAAAACGTTCAAGTTGATCATGTAAAAGCAGCTGCTGCATCACCCACGATGGTCTGTTGGCTATAACTTTAGTTAATCTTATTTTTATCATTATTGGTTAACACTAAGGCGACAATGTAAAACAGCATAATTAATTTTTACGTGACAGACTTGCCAAAGCGTGACAGTATTTTTGTCTTTAGGTGACACAAAGGATTAGTAATGTTTAATACATCGCAAACTTATTTTACTAGTGTATTGGACTTCCTTGAGAGAAAAGGCATTGCCTCTAGCAGTGCTTTGCAGGGGATAGACTTCGAACAATTTATCCACTATAAAAAACAACAACGGGTATCACTCCCCTACTACAGCGCATTACTCGACTACGGCAAGACGACACTTAATGACCCATTATTTGGCTTCCATTTGGGCTGTGACATTCACAGTGCAGATTATGGGGTATTAGGTTATCTAATTGAATCAAGTGAGAATTTAGCCTGTGCAATTAAGCACTTGCTGGCCTTTGATAAACTTGTTGCCAATATTGGTATAATTGATTTTGAGGTCGCTGGCCCGCAAGCGATCATTCGCTGGACGCCACAAGCCCCATGTAGCGAACAGGTTACCCTAAGAAATATGGCAGCCTGGCTAACAACTGCAAAGCAACTGCTAGGCAACGAATTGAGCCCCACTGAGGTAAGATTATGCTATCGCTTTGAGCCTGATTCTCTGCTGCTGCTTGGTGAGCACTTGAACTGCAGCGTTACATCTCACTGCCAATTTAATGAGATAGTTTTTCCCAGCAATTTACTGTCGCTAACTTTTCGGAGTGATAACCCGCAACTACATCAAACCATGACCGCCTTATCACAGCAACAACTGGCACAGCTTAATGAGCATAAGTCGATTAAGAACGAAATTATTCATTTGCTTAGTATAAAACCCAACCTACAAGACTGCACACTGCTGCAATTCTCCAGCCTTTTTAATATGTCTTCCCGGACACTGCAACGCCAACTAAAAAGAGAAGGTTGCCATTTTGCACAGCTCCTAGATAAAGAAAGAAAACAACGGGTAATCAAACAAATAGATAAAATGAAGTTAGGTGAATTATCTTCACAGCTAGGGTTTAATGAACAAAGCTCGTTTAATCGCGCTTTTAGGCGCTGGTTTGATTGTTCCCCCAAGGTCTATTTATTAGCAACCAGACAGGTATAATCTCCTCGTTTTAATCAAATTAGCCAGGTTGTTATGCACGCTGTTCAGCGCCTTCATCAATATCGTCAAAGTATTAGTACACGCCCTTTCAAAGCTCGTGGTTATAAAGTAGAGCGATGTGAAAACTGTCGAATATCAGTTAAGTTTTGCATCTGCCAGCATAAGCCAATCTGCACAAGTGGTGCGTCATTCTTACTTTTGATGTGGGACGACGAAGTACTAAAGCCTAGCAACACTGGCCGATTAATCGCTGATTTAATTGAAGATACTCACGCTTTTATTTGGCGAAGAAAAGAGTTGGATCCGGAGATTGAAGCGCTAATAACAAGCGATAAATATCAACCTTTTGTGGTTTTCCCACAGGACTACGCACACCCGCAACAACAAGTTATTAATCAGGTACCAATGCTCGAAAATGGCAAGCGCCCACTGTTTATCTTACTCGACGGTAGCTGGCGTGAGGCCAAGAAAATGTTTCGCAAGAGCCCTTATCTAGAGCAGTTTCCGGTGCTATCAATCAACCTTGAATCGCAAGATGAACGCTACCGTTTGCGCAAAGCCAATGGTGATGATCGCCTTGCTACCGCCGAAGTCGCAGCCCATGTACTA
>CAKZQF010000173.1 GCA_937139475.1 uncultured Gammaproteobacteria bacterium
TGTCGCAATTAAAAATCTGTTTTGAGCGAAACTCGGACGTTCAAAAATTCTCTCTTTGCATTTTTCTCCCATAGTCAGGAAAATGATCCAATGGATCAATATTAAAGTGTTAGCTGCTATTAGGTTTAAACATGATAAGGCATGATAAATGAGAGTACTAGTAACCGGTTCAGCAGGTAGAGTTGGGCGTGGAATCTATATCAAGCTCATGAGAACTCATGATGTTCTAGGTATTGATAGAACACCTTGTTCAACCACTGATTTTATCGGTGATATTCGTGATAACGAACTAATTTTAAAAGCACTTGAAGGTGTTGATGTTATTGTCCATGCAGCAGCTCTACATGCCCCTCATATAGGTTTACTATCTGATGATGACTTCCAATCTATCAATGTAGACGGAACGGAATATCTTGTTTTGGCAGGCATTAAAGCTGGAGTTAAGCATTTTGTATTTACGAGTACAACTGCGCTTTATGGTTATGCTTCAACTCCAAAAGGCATTTCAGGTTGGATAAATGAGCAAGTGATTCCACAACCAAAGTCTATCTACCATAAAAGTAAAATACTCGCTGAAACTAAACTTGAAGAAATCTCGAACCTTTTCGGTCTTCCGGTGACTGTGTTGCAAATGTCTAGGTGCTTTCCTGAACCTGCGGACTTAATGACAATATTTCGTCTAACTCGTGGAATTGACGCCCGTGATGTAGCAAATGCTCACTTGTGTGCAGTAGATAAACGCTTGAGTGGTTTTAATCGGTTTATAATATCAGGCTCAACACCTTTCACTCGCAACGACTGCGAAAAATTGTATAGTGATGCCAGCACGCTTATAAAGCAAAAATGCCCAGAAATAGCTGAGGCTTTCAAACAGCGAGGTTGGCTGTTACCAATGAGTTTGGACCGTGTATATGATTCATCATCTGCACAAGACAAACTGGGGTGGCAGCCTAAGTATGGTTTTGAGAGCGTGTTAGAAATGTTAGATACCGAGGTGGCTGAGGTGTTACCCGCCATAAAACGCAGCTAACAAAACGTTTAAGCTTGGTTCTCAACACTTGGCATTTTCAGTTTGAATCCGCATTAGTATTTACGGTGCAAGGAGTATAGGTTAAGTGGTGACTTTGCTCACCACTTAACGCGGCGTTACCACCGTCCGAGTTAGGCACAAGGCTGTCCTATTTAGGCTATTTCTAGGGCTAGGCGAGTGACCGTAGTGTGTCGTCTAGTGACCTTTTGGTAGCTTTTATTAACATCGAACTAGGCTTTAATGATAAAGATAACTACTCAATTACATGAAATGTCATGATTTGGCTTTACGGGCCTGTCGCTAATTTTTAAAAGCCTGCTATTTACTAGATTAGTGGGTTTTGTTTTATATGAAGAGGTCCTTAAACAATCACTAAGTATTAATCTGTAATAGCAGATTCAATAGTAAGGATTAAATTTGTCTTTACTGGCATAAAAACATGAAAATATGATGGCAAAGCTAACCAAATCCAATTAAATCTTACTACTATTAATAAACAACACCTTGCTATATACTGGTTAACATATGTATTTACTTTGGGAACTAGAGGGAAAGCTATTGTGAATGTTCAAAGTCATCTTATCCAAGAAACGGTCAATGGAATTTTAGCCACGCTTACTGACTTCAAAGAAGGGAATACCCTGGTCCTGAAAGATAATACCCTGGCAAAGAAGTTCAATGTTAGTAGAACAACCATTCGTACTGCTATTACGGAGCTGGAAAAAAAGGGTATTGTTGAGATTAATGGTTCGCAAAAGCGCGTGTTAAGAGCACCATTAAAAGCAGACTATTTTGATACCAGTAACAGTGTCTCTTCAAAAGAAGAGATCATTGAGAAATATTTCTTAGACTTAATTAATCACGGCAAACTTTTACCCGGCGACCGATTTTCAGAGCTAGAGTTAGCGAAGGGCTCTGGTTGTAATACCATCACGGTACGTGAGTTTTTAATTAAGTTTTCACGCTTTGGTTTAATCGAAAAAAATCCTCGCGCTAAGTGGCAAATGGTTGAGTTTGATGAGAAATTTGCGCTAGAGCTGGTGGAGTTCAGACGGATACTTGAGATGAGCTCAATCACTAAGTTACTTGCTATGCCTGAGGATGATCCGGTTTGGGACGAACTAAGCGATTTATTAGATAAGCATCTGGAAGTTCTTGAAGATGTTGAAAACCGCTATACCGAGCTGAGTGAGTTAGATAGAAAGTTCCACTATATAGTGCAACGCGCTTCTGATAACCGCTTCTTTATGCAGTTTTTTGATGTTGTTTCATTGATTTGTCATTACCACTACCAGTGGAATAAAGGGGACGAACTCGAGCGAAATAAAGTGGCGCTGGAAGAGCATGTGGCGATTATCACCCAGCTATTAGCCCACAATACTTCTGGTGTGATTACGACAATGGAAACTCATCTAAATACCGCTAGGAAAACCTTACTACGCTCGGCTCATGGCTTAGAGTAATTATCGTCTTAGTCATTGATTAGTTGTAAGAAAATGGCGGTTAGCCCTTTTTTATTGCGGAAAATAAAGACTAAGTTGCTGGCTTAGTCTTTATTAACAATATAGGTTTGTAATAGCACTTGTGATGTTGAGGGCGAGTATCACATAAGGCATGAGAGTATTTTACACTCTCTCTATAGCTTAGGGTTGTTCGGTAAGTTTAAAGATTTGTTCTGTCGGCAACCACTTTTCCCCCTCTTTAGCCCAAGGCAGTGCTTGTTGGAATTGCCACATTAAGGTTTCCCACTTTTGCACTTCAGGGCAGGCCGCGTCGGCTTTGGCTTTAGCCGCAGCATCAAAACTATCATCGACCTCCATAATCATAAATAAACGATTGGCGATTAGATAAATCTCCATTTCAACAATACCTGCGTCTCGAATGCTTTTCGCGACCGCCGGGAAGCCATTGCCAGGCTTGTGATACTCTTTGTATTTCTCAATTAATTCTGGATTATCTTTTAAATCTGTTGCTAAACAGTGACGTGTCGTATTCATTTTATATCCTTGTAATAGCTAATTTAGTACAAGCTATTAAGTCAATTATTACATTGGGAAATCAGTTAATTGTTGATCAAATGCTGCTTTATTGACGATGGCACCTTTATGCTGAATTACGCAGCCAGATACCTTGGATGCAAACATCGCTGCTTGCTCTGGTGATTTTTCTAGTAATCTGGCACTGAGGTAGCTGCCATTAAAGGCATCGCCTGCAGATGTTGTGTCGACTACATTCTTCACTGGCTCTACTTCAACATAGTGACGTTTACCATCAATGCTAAGTAACATGCCTTGTGAACCGTTTTTAATAACGATCTCACTAATTGCGTACTGCTCAAGAAAATCGGCAACATCCTCAGCGCTCTTAGCATTGTATAGCACCATATGATCATCAACACCGGGTAGGGCAATATCCGCTAACTCAAAGGCGGCCGCGTAAGCAGATCTTGTTTCATCTAGTGAGGTCCAAAGCGTAGGTCTATAGTTAGGGTCAAATACAATTTTAGTACCCGATGCCTTAAGCTCAAATATAAAGCGCCATAGTTTTTGTCTGTCGTTTTCAGACAAAATAGCAATAGATATGCCTGAGAGAAAGAAAACATCAGGTTTCTCTAAGCGTTGGCTCCCGCCATCGTCACCTAAGAACTTAACGACTTGCTTTGCCGCTGATGTGTCGCGCCAATAAGTGAAACTACGTTCCCCTTCATCGTCAACATTAATTAAATACAAGCCCATTTTTGCTGTCGATGACTGGTAAACCAAGCTGGTATCCAAGGATTCCTGTTCCATCATACTCAGCATATCTAAGCTTAGGGCGTCATCGCCCACTGCGGTTAAAAATTGCACATTGGCTAACTCTTTCACGCAGCGCTTGATATAGATGCCTGTATTGTAGACATCACCAGCAAAATTCTTTTTGTATAGGTTGGCTTCTGCGGCAAGGCCAAATTCAACCATGCATTCGCCCATTACGATAATATTTTTCATGCGGATCGGTCCAATTCGTTGATATAACTAATGGCTTGCTGACTCAATTGGCTAATCTCTTGCCAATTTTTACTCGCAACCAACTCTTTTGTTGCCATCCAAGAACCCCCAACAGCAAAGATACTATTTAGGGCAAAATAGCTGCTCAAGTTGTTGGGGTTTACGCCGCCTGTTGGGCAGAACTTCACCTGGCTAAATACACTTGATAATGCCTTAATTGTATTGACGCCTCCGTACTGCTCGGCTGGGAAAAACTTTACTTCATTAATGCCAAGCTCTAATGCTTGCGTTATTTCTGATGGAGAAACTACGCCTGGCAGTAGCGGTAAACCTGTATCAAGCATTGAGTTAGCCAAGGTTTTTGTAAATGATGGGCTGACCAAAAATTTAGCGCCTGCCGCAACGGAATCTTTCACTTGTTGCGGTGTGGTTAAGGTGCCTACGCCAACAGTCATTTGGGGGACTTGCTCACTCACTGCGGCAATGCAATCAAGTGCCGCTGGCGAACGCAATACTATCTCAGCGCAGGTGATACCACCTTGATACAAGGCTTTGCTGACATTAACTGCATCATCGACATTTTCCATGTGGAGAACTGGCAAGATAGGACTGTTTTTTACTAACCCTGAAAAGCTTGGCCTTAACATAATTTCTCCACAATAGCGTTAATTTGACAAGTTTCACCTAAGCGTAACGCGCTTAAACTTTCAATGAGTTGGTTCTTTAATTGGCTGTTTTTGATTAACTCGTTACCGAAAATCGATTCAATACTTAAGAAACCTTCGACCACTTCAGTTATATCGTTGCTGCGTAGTGCTGTTAGATTGGCAAATTCATCAGCTAATGGATCTGTTATGTCTTTATTCTCTTTTAATGCGCGGCAGATGAACTCGAACCAACAAGCGAGTGATAATGACAGTAATTTCGTAGAACGACCTAGACGTAAGTTATCTTCGATAATAGGTAAGATGCGCATTTGTAATTTCTGCGAACCATCCCACGCTATCTGTGCCAGTAAATGACGAATCTCCGGGTTTAAGAAACGCTCAATAATTTCTTTACTGTAGCTGTGTACGTCGAGTTCTTTTGGTGGCTCAAATGAGCCAATCACTTCTTCATTAGCCAGTTTGCAGATAAAGTCATAAAAAGCACTGTCACTGGTGACGTCAAAAACAGTTTCAAAACCTGCTAATGAACCGGCATAAGCTAAAGTGGAGTGCAGGCAGTTAAGTAAACGTAATTTAGCTTTTTCAAAACCATCGACATCGGACGTAAAGACCACGCCGACTTTATCCCATGCGGGACGTTCACCTTTCCAGTTGTCTTCAATTACCCATTGGGTGAATTGCTCCCGCTGAATTGGCCAGTTGTCTTTCGCGCCAATGGCTGTTGACACAGCATCGACTGTATAGTCTTCAGTTTTTGGGGTAATGCTATCAACCATTGCATTTGGGAAAGCAACGTTTGCTTCAACCCATGCCGCCAGGGTTTGATCAAGTTGCGCGGCATAATCAATAACGGCTCGACGTAATTTATCGCCATTGCCCGAAACATTATCACAGCTTAATACGTTAAAAGCGTCGATATTATGGTCCTTTCGCTGACTTAGCGCCTGAACAATATAACCAATAGCGCTCTTTGGCTGATAACGGTGGGCAAGATCGTATGCAATATCCGGATGCTGCACATCGAGCTGACCATCAGCTCCAAGACAGTAACCTTTCTCGGTAATAGTTAACGTCACTAACTTTGTTGCCGCAGCGCTTAAGCGAGCCAGCACTTGCTCGCTTTGCTCACTGGCGACTAATACTTCTTTGATTGCACCGATAATTTGATAATTAATTTCTTTATCTAAAATAGCTAAAGTGTATAGATTATCTTGTTTGGCCAAGACATCGCGAGCATCGGCGCTGCGTAGTGATACACCACAGATGCCCCAGTTGCCGCCTGCGACGTTCATCGCATTCTCGGTGTATACCGCTTGGTGAGCACGATGAAATGCACCAGGGCCTAAATGCACAATACCAATATTTGTATTGGCGCGGTCATATTTAGGCGTAGTAATCGCTGAATTTTCAGCTAAGTTTGTTAGTGTTTTATCTGATAACTGCATGATTGTTTTTCGTCGGCACTTTATAAAGTGACGCCGCCTTTCCAAATTGAGATTTCTTTAAATTGATTGAGTTCGTTCTTAGTCGCTTTGCCTGAGGCAATAGCGATTAATAGATCAAAGAACTCATCGGTACATTCATCTTGTGTTTTATCCAGACGTAGAAGTTGCCCGGCGTCGTAATCGATCCAGTGCTTTTTGCGGGTTGCCAAATTACTATTAGAGGCAATTTTTACTGTTGGCACGGGGACGCCCAGTGGCGTGCCTCGTCCGGTGGTAAATAACACCATGTTGGCGCCACTTGCCGCTAGCGCGGTACAAGATACAGCGTCATTGCCTGGGCCTTCTAACAACGTAATGCCATTTTTAGCGATAGCTTTTTCACCGTATTTGATTACGTCTTGTACGGGGGCATTACCGCCTTTTTGGATTGCGCCTAACGATTTATCTTCAAGCGTTGTTAATCCTCCGGCTTTATTCCCCGGCGATGGATTTTCGTAAACAGGCTGATTGTTATCGACAAAGTATTGTTTGAAACCATCAACTAGTTTGACAATTTTTTGATAAACGTCTTCATTGGCCGCATTGTTCATCAGCACTTGTTCTGCACCAAACATTTCTGGTGTTTCAGTTAAAATAACCGTTGCGCCATAACTTGCCATTTTTTCGGAAATTCGCCCTAATAATGGATTAGCGGTTAAGCCACTTAAGCCATCAGAACCGCCACATTTCATCGCTAGAGTAAGTTGAGATACAGGGCAGGGAACGCGCTTATCATCAGCCATTGTCGCCAATAGCTTTTCTATATGAGCCATACCCTCTGCTTCTTCATCGTCAACTTGTTGTGCATTGAAGTAAGAAATTCGACTACTCATTGTTGACGGTAAACTTTCAATTAATCCGGACAATTGATTATTTTCGCAACCCAAGCCTAAAAATAGCACCGCGCCAGCATTGGGGTTTGCCGCCAGTGATGCGAGTAATTGTTTGGTTTGAGCTAAGTCATCACCGAGTTGCGAGCAACCAAATGGGTGAGTAACTGCCAGAAAATCATCAGCCAGCTCACTGTATTTTTCTTTGCACTGTCTTACCAAGGATTGTGCTAGGTGATTAACACAACCAACGCTGTTTATAATCCATAGTTCATTGCGTATGCCCACCGAACCATTGGCACGAGGGTAGCCCATAAAGGTTGGCATGTCGTCTGTAGGCGCTGCTAATGTATAAGCTGAAGGTTGATACGAAAACTCGTCATCATCACTGAGTAGTGTTTTTAAATTATGTGTGTGTATCCAATCGCCAGGATAGATATCACAAGTGGTATAACCGATAGAGTAGCCATATTTAAAAATCTCTTGTCCCTGGCTTAACGGAACCAGCGCAATTTTGTGGCCGCGAGTAATGTCTTCTCTTAGCTCAATATCGCTGCCATTGACGGACAACTTAGTGCCTTTGTTCAAGTCTTGCAGGGCGACAACAACATTGTCATTGTTGTGTACTTGAATATAGGTTCTAACTTGTGCTTGAGGTGAGCTCATGGTGTACTTCTCTTATAGTGACTAAACATTCTAGTTATCACTAGATCTTCAATCCGGATAAGTGAATGCGCTTATGGTTAACTAGGTAAACAGATTAAATTCGGTAAAAATGGCTAGCGTTCAAACCAAAAATTCTGTTTTTTTCGCTGGGCGTATACTCAGCAATAAAATCGAGTACTAGCTGTTTTATCACCTGATATTCGCCAGCAACTAAACATACAGGCCAATCCGAGCCAAACATTACCCGGTGGCTGCCAAAGAGATCTAACACTGTTTTCATGTAGGGTTGAATGTCTTGGGCAGACCAGTGTTGCCAATCGGCCTCTGTAACCATGCCTGATAATTTGCAATAACAGTGAGGGTTGGCGGCAAGTTTGGCCATGTTTTTCTGCCATTGCGTAAACTCTTCACCGGTTTTGATATTCGGTTTTGCTATATGGTCAATTACTACCTGTAAATTCGGCACATGTGAGAGCATTTCGATGGCCGCAGGTAATTGATGAGCATAAATTAGCAGGTCATAGCGATAACCATACTCTGCTAGTGTTTTTAAACCGTTAATAAATTCAGGGTTGCGCATAAAGTCAGGGTCGGTTTCCCCTTGAATAACATGGCGAAAGCCGACTAATTTTTTATGCTTGGCAAGTACAGTTAATTGCGCACTAAGATCGGCGCTTTTTAAATCTATCCAGCCAACCACACCTTTAATAATGTCATTTTCTTGGGCAAGCTCGACTAACCAATTGGTTTCAATGAGTGATTGTCTTGCCTGCACAACTATGCTGCTAGAAAAGCCGTTGCTATAAAGAGTTTCTTCAAGTTCCTTGATTAGAAAGTCTTTCTTTAGCACCTGCATTGAATCATCGATCCAATCGTATTCTACTGGGTCAAATTCCCATAAATGGTGGTGAGCATCGATAAACATACAGGCTCCTTGACTTAATTAACTTCGATTACTGCTTTTACGACGCCTGTTTGCGGTTTAACCCACTCAGGGAAAACCGCAGGGAAATCATCAAAGCTAGTTTTGTGAGTCACCATGCTAGAAGACTGAACAGAACCGTTACTTAGGCAGTTAACAACATGTTCAAAGTCTTCTTTAGTGGCGTTACGACTGCCTTTTAACGTCGTTTCTCGTTTATGGAACTCAGGATCGTTAAAACTGATATCGGCCTTAACTACACTAACAAATACTAATGTACCGCCATGTGCTAACCAGCCAAAAGTTGATTGCATAGCGCCTGGGTTACCAGTACAGTCTATAATCACAGTTGGGAATTCCCCATCAGTTAATGACTCTAGTTGTGCTTTTACATCACCCTTACAATCAACCGTCGCATCGATATTTAATTCGCGTTTGGCAAAAGATAAGCGTTCTTCATTAACATCTGCAATAAAAGTTATAGCACCGGCTACCTTGGCAAATTGCGCAGCCCCCAAACCGATTGGGCCAGCACCTAACACCATGACAGTGTCTGTTTCTGACACTTCGCCGCGGCGAACAGAGTGAGCGCCAATCGCAAGACATTCAACAACCGCAAGTTGGTCAAACGGAACGCCTTCGCTAATGACAATATGGCTAGCTGGTAAGCACAAATACTCACACATACCACCATCACGATGTACGCCAATCACCTCAATATCGGTACAGCAATTGGTTTTACCGTTGCGACAGGCTATACATTCACCGCACTCTAAGTATGGGATAACATACGCCGCTTTGCCTATCTCTAAATCGACTCCGTCACCGACAGCGGCGATCTCGCCTGAAAGCTCGTGACCTAATACTCTAGGGTAAGTAAAGAAAGGTTGATTACCACCGTAGGCGTGAATGTCGGTACCACACACCCCAATAGCACGTATCTTTAATAATACTTCACCTGCTTTTGGTTGTGGCTTTTCGCCCTGTGAAAAATTAAGCTCGCCGGGTTGTTGGCAAACGATTGACTTCATCATAATGTATTCCTTTTTTGCACCTTTAGGTATCAGGATATTTCAAGCTTCAAATAGCTTGTTGGTGTTCTTTAAATATAATGTACACTTTAAGCGGGTTTAATGAAAGTGTTTTTTAATGTTTTTAGGGGATAGCATGTCAAGCGCTTGTTTCTTAATGAATGCTAAGGGTAGTTGCCAGCTATTAATAGACGGATTTAATCGAAAAATCGGCAATTGAATGATAGTGCTCTTACAAATGTTGGTGTGTTTTATATTTAGATGACACTTTTTGTCGTCGTTCATCTTGAGGTACTAGAGCCAATTTGTGCCTGGTTGCTGCCATTGCGGTTTTATTTGTGGTGGGTAGGGTATGGCAATCATGCCAACTATTTATCAAAGGTAGTAAGAATTGGAAGCAAAGGGATATTCAATCTTGAAGGCTAAAAAAGTGCCTATCTCATAAGCAGGGGTATGAGGTAGGCACAAAGTAAATCAATAGTCTCTGATTAGTGGTCGGTAAAAACGGTCTGTTTAATGCCGATTTGGTCTTTTTGAAAGCCCGGTCTGACTTTTCCAGTATAAGGTTGATAGCTGTTGGCTGGGTCATCATTCGTTAGTGGGTCGCCCACCAAAACTTTTAGTTCTTCTAGCTTAGCAGTCAGCTTAGTAATAATAATATCGCTACCTGGCTTTTTGGAGATATCATGCATTTCCCAAGGATCATTCTTAAGGTCAAACAGCACATTTTTCTTCAGTAATGGGTAGTAAACCAGTTTGTATCGATGGTCACGAGCCATGCGTATAAAGTGACGGTAGCTGCCGTAAATGTAGTCATTCATGACATCTTTCTCACCACGTACAATAGGCAATATACTCGGGCCTTGTACTGATTCTGGTAACTCAATACCAGCTAACTCTGCTGTGGTTGCAAAAATACTATTCAAATAGAACATACCCTTGGCTCTGGCATTTGCGGGAATACCTTTACCGACCATAATAAATGGGGCACGGATACTGTGCTCGTATACGCTCTGTTTTCCGGCGAGGCCATGCTTACCAACGGCTAATCCATGGTCCGAGGTAAAAACAATATAGGTATTTTTAGCGTAAGGAGATTTTTCCAAGGCATCTAGAATACGGCCTATTTGATGGTCCATGTGCTCAACCATGGCGTAATACTCACCAATAAACTCTTTTGTTTGTTTTTCGGTGCGCGGGAATGTCATTAGCGCTTCATCACGAATATTGTAATCGCCGGAGTCTATCTTTGGCATAGGCACAAAATTTGGTGGTAGCGACATGCTTTCAGCAGGGTACTTATCAACATAGGATTGTGGTGATTGACGGGGATCATGCGGCGCAGTGAATGCCACATACATCATAAATGGATTACTGTTTCTCGCTTCTTTTGTTTCAATATAGTTAATAGCAGCATCGGCAAACGCTTCACTGGTGTGCTGGTTTTTTTGTGCTTTTTCCCATTTAATGTGCTCACCAAAATCGGTTAACCAAGGCTTCCATTGTCCGCCCTTACGAATTGGGGCCATTCCGCCCTCATGTACTGCGCGGCCGATATTGAATGAACGCTTTAGCGCATCATCACCAACATGCCATTTACCGGTGATAAATGTCTCATAACCCGCTTTACGAAACGTTTCACCCATTAGTGGATGGTCGGTTTTATTGGATTTTGGGGAAAAACCGGTGAAATGTAGGTTTCTGCCGGTGTTGATCATTTGTCTGCTTGGTGCACAAACCGCCCCTGACCACGACCCTTGATTATAAACATGGGTAAACGCCATACCACTATGTGCTAACTTATCAATGTTTGGGGTTTCAATCGCCTCATTGCCTAAAGCATGAATAGTATCGATTGATTGGTCATCGGTAATAATTAACAAAATATTTGGCTTTTCGCTTTCTTCTACAAGCTCAGCGGCAAAGGTAGGGGTTAGCATTGCACAAGATAAACCACAGCTAACAAGTACAAAGCGCTGTAGGGGTTTAAGTATTGAGTTGACTTTCATAGTAAACCTTAATTTTGATGTTGTATGGTTATTATATATAAAAGGCACTTTTGTGCAATGGGTTAAACCGGGTTTTCTCCCGTCGTGCTAGATTTTTATATTAACTATCGGATTTTTCAGGTGTTTTAGTAATCTAAATCGCAGTGGTTTATCAACATTTAGACTAAATACCGTGCTATTTAAGCTACTTTATTTTCCTGTGCTTTGTAAATGAAGTGGTGGCTGGTGCCATCAGTTTGCGTTATTTTGACCGCAGAAACAAAAACAGAGCAGCCTAGGCTGCTCTGTTTAATTTGAAACCCTTGGTAATTTACACTTTGTGGATCTTATGGGCGCGATAGCCGTAAATAGCGATTACGATGAAGCATACTAAAGGTAGGGCAAAAGAAGTTTGCACCGCTGGAATACCAGCGATTAACGAGTTGCCATCAATTAGGGTACCTTGCATTGGCGGCATTAACGCACCACCAACAATGGCCATTACTAATCCTGCTGACGCCAAACTTGCATCATCACCGGTGTCTTTTAGTGCAATGCCATAGATGGTTGGAAACATTAGCGACATACAGGCAGAGGTGGCGATAAGGCAGTATAAGCCGGTCATGCCACCAACAAAAATGGTACCAAACGATAAGGCAATGCCACCTGCGGCTAAAACCATTAACAATTGCCCAGGACGAATGAAACCCAGTACAAAGGTACAAATAAATCGGCTGGCCAAGAAAATTCCCATCGCTACCATATTGTATTGTTGTGCTTGTGCTGCGCTAAGTCCAACAGAGGTCATACCGTAATGAATAATAAAGGTCCAACACATGATTTGTGCGCCAACATAGAAAGCCTGGGCGATAACACCTTCGCGATATCTAGCGCTGGACAGTAAGCGGGCAAAAGTATCCTTTAGCTCTTTTTTGGTTAAAGGGTGCTCGTGACTAATGGTATCGGGCAACTTACTTTTTAGAAAAATGAAGAATAAAACGGCTACCACGATGGCAATGGCAAGGTATGGGCCGCGCACCGTAATGAGGTCGGCAGCTTGCATAGCTTGGTGTGCAACAGGTTCTGTTGTAGCAAAATCGCTAAGGGCTGCGGTTAACTTACCGTCAACAACTGACGGCAGCATATCGTTATATTCTGGGTGTGCTAATTTTTCTTGCGCTCTAAACTCCTCGACTTTTAATTCACTTAGAATGTAGTTAGATGCAACAAACATCCCTCCTAATGACCCGATTGGATTAAAGGCTTGGGCTAAGTTGAGGCGCTGAGTTGATGTTTCAGGAGAGCCCATAGAAAGTACATAAGGGTTTGCTGTTGTCTCTAGTAGCGCAAGTCCACAAGTTAATACACACAATGCGAGTAGGAAGAAATTAAACTGCGCTGTCATACTTGCTGGTAAGAATAATAAAGCCCCCGTTGCATATAAGCCAAGGCCTAGCAGGATGCCTGCTTTATAAGAGAATCGACGAATAAAGATGGCCGCTGGTATCGCCATGATGCCGTAGCCGAGATAAAAGGCAAACTGCACCATAGAGCTTTGGGCGTTGGAAATCAGAAAAATATCTTTAAAAGCCTTAACCAGCGGGTTGGTAATGTCGTTGGCAAATCCCCATAGCGGAAATAATGCCGCTACTAATATAAAGGGAAGGACATATTGCTTTGCAAGGATAGGGGGCTTGGAAACGTTAACTTGGTTAATAGCGTCACCTGTTTCTTCAATGGCTGTTGTCATGTTGACCTCTTGTGCTTGAGTTTATCACTTTATTTAGCTTATTAGGCAATTTGATAGCATTGCGAAAATGGGCTGGAGTGATTATTATATGTAATAGACACAAGTTACTTGCTAATCTTGATGGTGTCAATCGATAAGTGTGGTTTATTAATAAAGGTTATTTTGATGTATTTGTTTTGTTTACGGTTAACGCTGGCTTCTATTTTTATTTTATCACTTCAAAGTGCCAGTACAGCGCTTGCCTATGCAGTGGATAGGTCTCAAGCGCAAAATTGTAAAAATTGCCACCAGAGTGCATATCAACATTGGCAACAATCTGATCATGCAATGGCAATGGCCCATCCCAGCAAGGATGCTGTTAAGGGTGATTTTCAACAAAGGCAAGTTGAACATTACGGCCAAAAAGCGTTTTTCTTTATCGAGAATGAGCAATATAAAGTGACAATTTCTTATGATGATAAAGCGGATACCTACCCAATAAAATATACCTTTGGTCATTTCCCGTTACAGCAATATTTGGTCGCCACTGACAGTGGCAAGCTACAGGTGTTGCCTTTTGCGTGGGATGCGCGCGATACAAAACAAGGTGGTCAGCGTTGGTATCACAACTATAGCCATGAGGAAATTCGACCGGAGGATAGACTGCATTGGCGTCAACCGTTACAAAATTGGAACGGTATGTGTGCCGACTGTCATTCAGATGGCTTAAAAAGAAACTATGATGCGGATAAAAATAGTTTTAATACCAGCTTTGAGAATATCAACGTGGGTTGTTTATCCTGTCATGGTGACATGCCAAAGCATGACCAGCGCAGTAAAAAACACACGCCCAACAACGAAGTCACTGCCCCGAGCCACCCGACAGGCCAGTGGTTAAGGTCGGTAGGAGAAAAAACAGCTCACTGGCAAGGGCCAACTCGCGCCAATAGCTTTATGGATAACTGCTTCGCTTGCCACTCGCTACGTTCTCCATTGTCTGATGGCATCAAAGCGAATACGCCATTTTTAGACCAATTTATGCCACGGTTACCTGCTGCGCCGGCTTATCATGCCGATGGACAGATAAAAGAAGAGGTCTATGTATATGGCTCGTTTTTGCAAAGTAAAATGCATGCTAAAGGGGTTAATTGCTTGGATTGTCATGATAAACACACGATGAAATTGAAGATAACGGGCAATGGTTTATGTTTGCAATGTCACGGAGCTGAAGTCTATAACGTAAAATCCCATCACCAGCATAATGAGGATTCGACTGGCGCCCAATGTGTTAACTGCCATATGCCGACAAACCGATACATGGGAGTGGATGATAGGCGAGATCACAGTTTTAAAATACCTAAGCCAGACCTGTCGGTTAAGTTTGATACGCCTAATGCCTGCACCCAATGCCATACGGATAAAAATAACCAATGGGCATCGGATAAGCTGGCGCAGTGGCATGGCAAGCCCAAGCCACTGCAAAAAAGTAAATACTACTTAATGGTGTTAAATAGTGGGCAGGCTATTACTGTTGCGGATCACCTTAATATTATCGCTGATGAAAAACTCGATGTGATTAGCCGTGCTTCAGCGCTACAAATGTTAAGTTTTACAACCCAACAAATAGACATTGAGCGTCTTAAACCGTATTTAAGGCACACAGAAGATCTCATTAGGCTTAGTGCGGCAAATGCGGCCGTATTGCTAGCTCCTTCCGATAGAGCATTGGCGCTTGGCCCTTTGCTAACTGATAAGTTGAAAGCGATTAGGGTTGCGGCAGCAAGGAGCTTAGCATCTACTGCACTTGCAAGTGAGTATATGCCTGCCTATACCAAGGCATATAACGAATTAGTAAATGCAAATACTATTAGTAGCTGGCGAGGCGAAGGGCGAGCAAATCAAGGTGGATTAGCAATCGACACGGCCAATTTTGCTGAGGCTGAAAAAGCGTTTAAAGGAGCGATTATAGTCGACCCTTATTTTGCTACGGGTTATATCAATTTAGCCGACCTTTATCGCGCTCAGCAGCGCCCGCAGCAGGTTGCTGCTGTACTAGTAAATGGCATGGAGCATTTACCTAAATCAGCGCCAATAAAATATGCCTATGGTTTGCATTTGGTGCGAACACAACAGTATGTCAAAGCGACAGGATTCTTTGAGCAGGCTATGCAACTTGAGCCCACTGCCGAGCAATATTTATACACTTATATATTGTCTTTAGATGGCCAGGGAGAGGCTAAAAAAGCGTTGATTAAATTGCAACTATTAGTAAAGAACTATCAAGCCAAGGGACGATTAAAAGAGTTGGGCTTGTACTTGGCACAGAAAAACAACAACAGAAAAGCGTACGAAGGTTTTTTACAGCTATAACTTGTGTTTATTATGCATAGGGGCGAGTGATTGATTTTATTTTGGTGTTTTCAAACACTGTTTTTCTGCGTTGCTGCAACAAGCACGACTAAGTGTTGCTTGTCGTGCTTGTTGCAGTTTTTAACGTATCGCGCGTGCGGATTTTTGCTATTTGACAATCTTTATCCAATCACCGGATTTAGGCTCACCACGCGGATAAAGCCCGTTGATAAGCCGCAATTGTTGCGCAGTATAGTTACCCAGCTTGATATGTTGTGCTAACCCATCGATGGTGGTGTTTTCATTGGCCTTAACATAGTGTATTTTTTTGGATTTTCTGTTCGTTCGCTTGCCACGCCATGGTTGAAAGCTATTAATACTTTTTAGAAAGAGCTTATCGTAGTCTATTTTTTCATCCGCTTTGAATATGTTGCCACTAAAAAGGTAAGCACGGCTTCCCTGAAATAACACAGCGATACGCTGATCCGGTTTTCCATCTTGCCCCGCAATGAGGCCGGTATGTCCGATTAAGCCAAATTGGGCGAAGTCTTCTGAGCGCAATAACATTGGCGCTTTGGTAACTTGGCGCAAGTATTGGCTTGGTGATAAATTATTTTGATGCCTGGCGACTTCTAATTTCAACTGCGCAGCTTTGTTTTCTGGCGTCGACAGTATCGCGCTCCGCGTATTTTCTATCTGCCACTTTTCTGGAAAGAGCAACGTAAAGCCTAGGCTATTATGGCTATAGCGATTTTCCGTTGACGGTTTCTTAGGGACCATCGCTTGATAGTTAACGCCGTAAACCATGCCTTCAATATGCTCACGGTATTGCGCTGCGTTTACAATATTCGTTTGGTTGTCCGCCAATTTTCCTGCCTTTTCGATAACTTCCTTTAGGCGAACATCATTACGCGGATGGCTGGAGAACAGCCCATGATAGCTTTTGGTTTTTTTCCCTTCGGTCTTTGCACGGTAACGCGCAAAACGCTCTTGATCTTTCAATACACCAATGGTTTCTACCATGGCCTGAGGGTCATATCCGGTGTTAAAAAGATATTCAGCACCAAAGCCATCTGCTTCTAACTCCATTTCCCTGCCATATCCTTTGACCGCGGCGCTACTCCAAAGGTTTGTTACATCACCGACATGCATGCTACCAGTCGTAAATACCGACATGACAGATAATACGCTCGCTCCTTTGCGGGCGGAGTCTTGCCTTACTACATGGCGTGCAGTGACGTGGCCTATTTCGTGAGCCAAAACAGCGGCAAGCTGGGCCTCGGTAGATAAAAAGGCGAGCAAGCCGCGGTTAATATAAATATAACCGCCGGGCAGGGCAAAGGCATTGATGTCCGGCTGGTCAATAATCGTAAAATGATACTCTATCTGAGGCCGATGGCTATTTTTCGCTACCCGCTGGCCAACTGAGTTGATGTATTTGGTGAGCTTTTCGTCCTGATAAATTGGCATCGATTTAATTAATTTCTCATGCATTTCTTTGCCCATTTCTATTTCGGCGCTTTCTGACATCAACACAAAGTCAGGTGAACCCGTTGCAGGATTCATTGAGCAGCCCATTGTGACTAGAATAAAGACTGAAAGGGTGAGCCATTTGGCATGGTTTGCACTAATCATAATAGGTTCCTCCAAATAGATGGCTTATTTGCTTGTTTTGAAAAAGTGAATTAATTGCTGAGCCATTCCTTTGCATGCATCTTTTTGTACGGATGCGATAAGTGGAATTGGCACCACAATCGCCGGCATATAAGAGGTGCCGTCGGCAACGCTACTCACTTTTCCGATCAACTTTTTGTTTTGATAATCCCAAATCGATGCTTCATATTCAGCGGTTTTATCCCAGGTGCCAAAGCCGAAACAAGCTGCACCCGCGCCTGATATGCCGCAACTAATAGAGCCGCTGGATCGGGTTTTTTCTGTGTTGCCATCAACCCAGATGATGTAATGGACATTATACTCATCAAACACCTTACCTATTTGGTTATAACTCAGTAGATGCTGCAGGCCTTGAATTTGAGTTGGTGCGGTTCGTGCTTCAAACCAGGGGTACAGACTATCAACAAATGTTTGTTCGGGAATGACGTTTAAGGCGTTTTCACCTTGGGTCAAGACGCTGCCGATACAGGAAACTAGCTCAGGCTCAGTTTCGTAATTGCTGCCGCTACGCCGGCCAATAACGACAACAGATTCACCTTCTTTTAACTCAGTTGGTAAATGTTTTACATGGTCAACCGTCACGGTGGTGCATCCGCCAACAACTAAGGTTAATAGCCCACAGAGGACTAATGGAACCAAGATTTGAGTTTTCATTGTCTGTACTCCGTTTGTTTAATTAAGCCAAGACGCATTGACTATTTATACTGTTCTAACCAAGAGTTTATCTCTGGCACATGAGCAAACCGTAGGGCCAGACCTGCTCCAGCATCTCTTAGTGCGACCACTAACGCTTCGTTTAGCGCGCTTTCCTCTGATTTCATAAAGGCTGAAGGCGTCTTGCCATAAGCGGTTAGTATCCAGTCGGCGATAAGCTGACCATGCTTGTCATATACCTTCATGTTGTATTTTATCCACACTTCGTACATGTTTATTTTAGTCTCGCGCGGCATGTTATATTGAAACTCTTCTAAGGTCGGTTCGAAATACAGATCGATGTTGTCGCCCTCTGAAGGGGGAATTTCATTAATGGCTATCACTTGTTTAAACATTGCCGGAAGCACTGTGTCAAACAGCGCCATTTGTGCACTGCCAATGCCAATTTCCCAGTCATCTCGCTTCTCGTTTTTTTCAACGTAGTTGAATTCTCTAAATTGTGGATTGTATTTAACACCCATGGTTAGCGGCAGTTGATTGACTAATGGGCTGGGGAAATTTCCTTGCACCTGCAGCGTGCTTTTACACCCTGTCATTGGCAAGGTGATGCATCCAGCAAAAAATATACTCAGCAGCGTTTTAGGTAAGCGACCTAGGTTTCTATTTACTCGTTTCATTTGTTGCTCCTGTTTTAATGCTGAAAGTCGTTAAGCCCAATAAAGGTGCCGCCATTGCGATGTGTTAGTTCTCGCATCAATGTCGCAAAGCGGACTCCTGTGGTTTGTAAGTGTTTCGGTCTGGCAAATTGCACCGGGAAACCTACGGCGTGTATTCGCACTAGGTGTTCATTGTTTTGGTTGATTGTGTTGATCCGTTCGATAGTCGCAAGCACTTGTTGAATGGAGCGTCCGGAAAATTCATCTCCCATGACATAGAGGCTTATTTTTTTATCCTCACTAAAAAAAGTGCGAATCGCTTTTTGAATGCCTTCAACCGGGCTGGAGTTACTAAAGGGGTTCCATTGCCTTAGGCGTTTGATGATTGCTGCACGGCGGGCGTCTGAATCCGGTATCCACTTATTGCGATAGCTTGTAAACATGTAGCTTCCCATATCATTCATTATCTGAATGCCTTTGATCTTTGGGTATATCTTGAGGGTAGCTATTATCTCTTCAAGTAATCTAGGCCATGCATAACTGAACATACTGCCGGAAGTGTCAATAATAAAAACCAGGTATTCGCTGTCTACTGGAATGCCACCAACTAGCTCATTTTTGCTCTGATAATTTGTGCCGAGTAAGCGCTGCATTTCGGCCGACAGGCTCTGTACGGCAAGCGCCAACTTGCCTTTTTCTTTGCTGTTTATAATGGCCTTTTTACTCTTTTGTGCATGTAGCGCTTTTACCTTGGCCAGCCGTGTTCTCAAAATAGCGAGACGTTGTTGTTCGGATGAAATCTGTTGCTGTTTTGCATTTAAATCACGATTTATGAGGGTTGTTTCTCCCCTCAGGCTAAAGAGCTGCTTTTGCAGGTCTTGTATTTGTGCTTTGTTGTTAATTTCACTTTGCTCTACTTGCACTGGAGACATCGATTTTGTGATCATCAATAACAAAATAATCGCACCAAAACCACAGCAAATCACATCCAAAAAGGATATTGAAAACTCTTGTGACTCGCGCTGTCTACGGTTTCTCATATTCAATGCTCCTATGGCCAGTCAAGTGACGGGCTCATAAATGAGCCTGAGGTATATTGTGCTAAGCGCCAAAATGCTGAAGCCGCAATAGGGTCGCCTTCCATTGGCCATAGTAAAACATTGACGGGAATCCCCTGTGGCAGTGACGTTACCGCTTGTTCAAATAGCTTTTCCCGTTCCTTTCCTGTAATGGTATTGGCTGAAGTTGGTTGCGCCCCCAAAGTGGGAAGGCTGTCGGTGATCAAAATAATATTGTCCGGCAGTGGATCAAGTGAACTTATCGACCGAAAGGCGTTATCCAGGTTTGTACCGCCTGTCGGTACGATGTTATAAAGCCCCTGAATGACCCGGTTTAATTGACTCTGGTCTGATATATTGAGCCACTGGTTTGCAGTTTGTGGTGCCGCTGCAACAACATCAGTGTCAAAACTGTATAACTGGAATTGACTCTCTAACGGAAACTTTGCAATTAACCATTCAACGGCTCGGATGGCGCGTTGCCATTTGGGGGCTTGCTTCTTAATCTCGGTTGGCATATTGCGCCGACGTATCACGTTGACGATAGAGCTATCTAACATGCTGGCTGAAGTATCTAGCAAGATTAATATTCTCGCGCCCCCAAGCTTCAAGCCGGTAAGGTATTGTCTTTCTCCCTGGCCACTAAACCGGCGTGCATCGTTGCCTTCTTTGATTTCTTGCTCTAACGACTTTTTACTTAACACTAACTTTTTAAGTTGTTGTTCAAGTTGCAAGATTTGTTGCTCGTCACTTTCTTGTTCAAGCTTGGTTATCATATCGTCGATTGCCCGAACATCGTCATTAGTCTGCCTGGCCAGTCCGTTGGTTTCGACAAATTGCTGATTTAGCAATGACAGGGCATTTTTAATCTCCACCAGGTCTTTCTCACCGTCAACAACTTCTTGATTGAGCAAGCTAACCTCGGCGGCTAACTTCGTATCAGTTGGTTCCGTTTGCGTATCTACATCATGTCGAATAATCAAAAAAACTAAAATCACTGCACCGAAACCGCACGACATAATATCGAGGAATGAAAGGCTGAAGGTGGAGAATTTACGTTTATTGCGCATCCTGGTTAAAACTCCTGTTGAACATTAATGAAGTTAAATTTGTAGTGGTGCTCTGGTAATTGAATGGTATCTCCTGCAATTAATGCGGGTGATTGATGAAGTTGCTGCTGATTAATTAACACTGGGGTACTATTGAGTTGCGTGACAAAGTAATTACCTTCGCGGTACGTTAAACAAGCCGCAGAGTGCTGATTTCTAGTACGGCTTACGGGTTGTTGACGATTGGCGTTAAGGTAGGCTGTTTTACAATCTAATGGATAGGCAAAGCCGTGACATTGGATTTGAGCACTGATGTTGTCGCAGCTTTGTTGCACTATCCTTGCCCGGTTGGCAGCTTCTGTTGGTCGCGTTTTTGTATCGGGACACGGCAGTGAGGTGACAAGTGTTAAGGCTTGAATATCATCATTAAGATAGTGCTGTGCGAGATGGTCTTTTAACGCGACAACGCGCTGATAGTTACTGGCTGGTTGGTGGCACTGTATGCGTGAATTGATTGGCAACCCAGACAGAATGGCAGCAAAGCGCTGGCTCATAACGACAGGTTCACAAGCCTGGTTGATTTGCTCGATCAACTCATTAAAAAACAGACTAATTTGATTGTTTAGATCTCTTAACTCGACCTCAATTGTTATATCACCGATGCTTAGCAGATATTTACTGTCGGCCTTACGTAGCATTGTCGCAATTTGTAAATAGAGTGCTTGTTCATGATTGGCCAGATGAAAAGCATCGAAACGGCACTGATTGATAAATAGCTGATTGAGCCAGGCGGCCAAATGGCTGTATAAATCTGCGATGCCTTTTTCTGTGTACTGTGACGATTGGCGCAGTGTAATGTTGCCATCAACCGCTAACTGGCTATGTTCATAACTATGTAACCCGATATCATAATAATCATAGTGCAGTGAATTTGACGGTTCGTAAGATAAAACCGCACTGTTGACCAACGCAATGACCTCAAGCTGGCAACTCTGTGCAATGCCAAGCAATAACGCAAGCTGTTGTGTACTGAAGTGGCTGGGCACGATAAATACCACCTGAGAGCAGGCTTTTGCTTGCGACACCAAATTTTGTAGCTGTAGATAGGCCAAATCAGCAAAGTGTCTTACGCTGGCGTTGCTGCTATTTATTTGTTCATACCCTAAGCGGTGCCAATAATGATAGTAGGTATTTTCGGGGGACGCTTTAGCGTGTTTATACGCCTCCGAGCCAAAGCTAACGTGGTCCTGATCCACCAACGCATAACCTAGTTGCTGTGTCAGCAATGGCTGTCCATGCCCATCTTGTTCAAACAATGTGAGTTGGTAATCATTGAGTTCAATCGCACAAATTGCCATTATTCCACCTCATCGGTCGTGTTTTTCAATAGATGGTTTAACAAACTATTGTCACAATAGTCTTGCGTTCCCTGTACCAAACGCTCTTGCATTAACTGCAACTGATGACTAAAGAACATCACAAAGATGCTAATCACTAATGCAATGAACGTGGAATTAAAGGCTATTCCTAAGCTGTTGGTAACGCCAATGATGTTGCCTTGGACCGCTTCATGCGCGAGTCCCAGTGCATCACCAATCCCCCGTACTGTGCCAATAAATCCAATGGAGGGGATTGCCCAAACAATATATCTAACCATTGCCAATTCACTGTCGAGTTTGTCGGTTTCGCTTTCACAAGTGTTTTTTACCGCGCTAGCAACTGCCGCGACACTTGAAGTGGCATAAAACCGTTGCAGCGCAACCAATAGCGTGCGCGGCGCTAGCATCGCTTGTTGGTGGGGCGGTAGATTTTGCAGTGGCCGACATAGGTCTCGTGCGTCGCTTGGTAAAATGCTAGCGCCAGGTGCGATGTTTAGCATTGTCAAGCTGAGCATACTTTTCTCTTTAAAGGTTAACCGCGCCTTGTAAGCCATGATTAACAGCGCCCATACCATTAAGATAAAGCAAGTCTCTTGTTCAAAGTCCTTTAACACCACATAAATAGAACGCTCGCTAACAACAACAGCATCTGTTTGTTGGGCTATTTGCTGTTGCTTTTGAAAAGCGGCAGCGTTGGGCCTGATCACCGTGACATAAACTGCATGGACCACAATGATGGCTATCAATAATGAAAACAGCTGGTAAATAAATTCGGAATTTGCACCTTTTTTCATTAGTCTTACTCCCTAGGTTGGACTTAACTCCAGTCCGTTTAAATGGTTATATGTCTACCGGAAAAGATACTGATAGATCCTCTGATATCTTTTCCGTTGGTTTGAATTTTTCATCTTTTTGCGAGTCTTGCTGCGCTTCCTTATCGCTTGCCTGTAATGACTTTAATGCCAATTCCTGCGCGGTTTTAACCTGAACCACTGGGCTGACTACATCTTTGGCCCCCAACAGTGAAATGGGGTAAAGCGCTAACAGCATTAACATTAGTGGCTTAATGTAATTGACCATGAAATTTCCCCTTTAATCATTGCTTAAGTTAGTTATTGGGCATTACGCGCTAGGCGAAACCCAACATCATTTCTTGGCTCAAGCCCGTAATCCCGATATGACAAGCGTAATTGAGTACGCGAGCCCAGCGCCCAGCTAGCTCCCCGTATGACACGATAATTTCCTTGCTTAGGTCCCGTTGGGTTTAATTCTGCAGTGTTAGATAACCCTGTTTTAATGTGATAGTAATCGTGGATCCATTCGGCTACGTTGCCATCGATATCGTAAAGACCGTGCTGATTTTTTCCAAAAGAACCCACTGGCGAGGTCGCAATGAATTTATCGTTGTAGGTGGTCTGGATTGAGCCCAATATTGCCGCGCCAGATATATCGGCGAAATTACCTGCGTTGTTGCGCGGCGGCAGAGAGTCACCCCAGGTATATCTAAGCATTGTTCCCTTGCTATAACGTGCCGCCCAAGCCCATTCAGCTTCTGTTGGTAGGCGGTAACCATTAGCGTTATCATTAGACGCTCGTACTTTATCGTCTTTAATCTCGTAAACCGGGGCTAAGCCTTCTTGTTGAGATAGCCAGTTGCAGAATTTGGCGGCCTCTAGCCAACTTAATTTAACCGCTGGTTGGTTTGCACCATTAAGACTATTGCCCTTTACGTGGCCTGAGGAATGCGCGCTCTGGAACATTTGAAACTCTCTGTTGGTTACTTCTTTGATGCCCAGATAAAAAGCGCGGGTAAGTTTTATTTGTCTTGCTGTTTCATTAGCCCGTCGGCCTTGCTCTCTTCTTGAGGCGCCCATTGTAAAATTGGTGTTTGGTTTAAATAGCTTTAACGTTGCACCAGAGGCGGCAGTGATAAGCGGCTTCATATTTTCCCAACGGCTCTGTTCAATAGTTTTAAGGTTTACCTCAACGACTTGAGTCATGGCGATATTGGGTAGGATATTGGCGACATAATCAACGTAACCAGGGCGTTTAATCGTGATCTGTTGCTGGGTTGCTGTAAGTCGGGCCGTTTGGTTTGCGTTGCCTTTGGCCTTGCCCGCGATATAGAGTGTTGCATCTCGAGGTGTTACTTTAAACGCAACCTCGCCACGCAGTGGCTTTAGGCTATAACGAGAGACCGAGCGCGCTCCTGAGACAATATTTAGTTGATGGAATTGTTGTTGGTAACCATCTTTAAACAGCAATAGTGATTGTTTATCGCCCGGTGTAACGGCGATATCCAGTGGGGTCACTCCAAGGTATTTGTCACCTAGGGTGACTTGAACCCCCTGTGGGACCGTGTTTATAACCAATTGTCCATTGTGCTTAAACAACGTGACCAAGGGTAGGGTGGTTGACTGACCTGCGGTTGACTCAACAAGGCGCTGTCTTTGTTGGTAGCCATCTTTTGTAAAGGTTAATCTATGTTCACCCTGCAAAAGCTCTGCGTTAAAAGGAGTGGTGCCAAGATATTGCCCATTGTTAAAGACCTTTGCTCCACTAGGCTGTGAACTTATCTCAGTATTTCCCCAAGCAGGAATAAGCTCAATCGCCAGGGATTGTGTTTGCTCTTTGCCTTGAATGACTATCTTAGCTTGATGATCAAAGTATCGTGGAGCTGACACCATTATTTGGTGCTCGCCCGCACTGATGTTATTGATTGTCTGCCCTTGGAGGTCTGCCTTTATTTGGTCAATGTAGACTGTGGCGTTCACCGCTGGGCTAATCTCAAGCGAGAGGTGGCCCGGTAATCTGACGAACTTAAACGTGAGGCGCTGATTTTGCAGTTCTGAGACATCAAATGTCTTATTGAGTGGGTAATGACCAGGTAGCGTTGCATTAACCTGGTACTGACCAGGTAACATCAATAAGTGGTCGGCTAACTCCAGCATAGGGTTGCCAGCAACTGAAATATTGTTACTGCTGGGGACGGTGCTTATTACGACAGATTTTGCGCTAAATACAAACCATAGTGCAATACTAGCAATAAATAGCAAGGCAGCTAACAGATAAAATATTGGTTTGTGTCTGCGTTTGACTGGCGCAGTAGTGTGAGATGCCGGTACAAAGGTCTGCGGCAAGATCACTTTATTATCTTGAGCCTCTTGGTCCGTCGTACTTAATGTTTGTATTCTCGTTGGGCTATTCATCCGTTAGTCACCCTCTGGTTGCATCGTACAACGATGGTAGTGGTTGGTGTGTTGGCGTTTAAAGTGAACTGGTGGCGGACGTCCTGATAACCATCGCGAGAGCCTATGATGGTATAGCTACCTGGATTTAGATCGAGCTTTTTAGTATCAAACTGCCCCAGTAATCCAACTTTATATAAGGTGACCTTGGTATTATTGTCGGATTCAATGAGCAATGAGACCGGTATTCTCGCTTGGGTTAGTGTGGTTTTGACTCGGTCTAGCTGCTCAAGCAAGTGTTTTTTAGGCGGCTTGGTCTTTAACGCATTACGATAAACACTCGTAGCCTGTTGATAGATACGCTCATCGGTTAGTGCTAGCGGGTTACTGATGATTTTATCTAGTTGATTCGCTAAATTGAGCCGCGCTGTGGTGCGTAATCCTCCGAGTTTTGCCTCGAGTAGGCTAGGGTCTACTTTTAGTGCCGCTTGATATTGTTGCTTGGCGCTAAGCCACTTCTCCTGCTGTTCGAACGCCAGTGCCTTTTCAATTATTTTCTCTATTTGAGAGTGCGTCGTAAGATTATTGCTTTGGGCAATGGCTTGCGCTGGAGCTGTTTGACTTGGCAATATCTTTTGAGCCTGTTTAAAATACTTGATGGCGCTTGTGTATTGTTTGTTATTGAGTTGCTTGTAGCCCTGGGACATTGCTTTGGCGTAGCGTTGTTGCTTTATCGCTTGCTGTGTTGTTTCAACTTGGGTTTTGGCCATTACTGAATGCGGGTCGAGTTTTAAGGCCTCATTAAAGCGCTCTAGGGCAAGCTCTAATTGCATTTCATCAACGTAGGCATTGCCAGTTTTTATTAAACTCATCACTTCATCAAGCACTATTGCACGGTCAAAGGCGCCACTGGCTTGTTCATTGCTTGGATCGAGGTAAAGTGCAATGGTGAGTTGCTCTTTAGCCAATTCGCCGTTATCGCTTTCTAAGGCCGCTAGCCCTTGTTGTAAGTACTGATTAAAATGGTGAGGCGTGCTTTCAAGTATAGCGTCAAGTTGTGAATCCGCGTCTTGATAGGCTGCTATGGCGGATTCAAATTGTTGTTGGCGATATAACTGATCGCCATTTTGTGCTTGTTCGACTGCCTGAGCATAAGCCTGCTTTTGCCAGATTTCGACCCGTTTATTCTGTAACTGCTCCTGTTTACTTAATAATGTCGCTAATACATCTTGGGCTTCGCGACGTTTTTTGGCTCGCTGTGCATCTTCCCAAGGGGCTTGTTCAATAAGCTTTGCCGGGGCAACTTGCGGTGATACCGCCTCAACCTGCGGTATTGGGGGGACTGAGTTTGGTAACATGAACAGTACCCAGTAAAGTACCGCCAGAGTTAAAGCCAAACCAATCATGGTTAGATATGAGCGACTTAGCCAATTAGAAAAGACCGCTGTTGGCCTTGGGGCTAATTGCTCAAAGGCAAAGGATACCGCTGACGACTCCTGAGTATTATCACCAGCATTAGCCTGTGATTGCTCTGCGTCTTTTGATGGTTTAGCATCTTGCATAGTTAGTCCTTTAAAATATTAATAACCACTACTTTGTTACCTGAATATCACCAGTCTCTAGTTGATATAATTGCTGCAATATTTTGCGCCATTGGAGATACTGGTTATTTACGGTGCCAGTTAAAGTCACCGTCCGATCTTCCAGTTCGATAATATGCGGCGCAATACTTGCCTCCAGTGAGTCGCCAAGCTCTAATAAGGTTTCGATGTGAATTTGTGAATCCGCATCACGGTCAAACCCACTTTTAATGACATATCCCCCTCCCGTTACCGCGATGGCGCTGGCGGCCCTTACTGATGCGTCGGAGCTACGAACACCAAGTATGCCGGCGATTATTGCTAGTGTTCCGGCAGCTTTTTCCCGAAAGGCCTGACGCTTTAGCTTGTCCAGTGCAATGACTTCGCGGTAGCTTTCTTGGCGCCATTGTTGATAAGGCTGCTTCATTTCCTTCACATAACTATCGTAATACTGTTGAAGTGTGTCGACGAATAAGTCATCACGTTCTCTTATTTGCCTGATGCGGTTAAGCATTGGGTCATTATTGGCGGGCAATCTTTTTACGTCGTACTGGCCAGCCTGATCTTTCGCTAAATGATTTGAATAAACTCTGGGGGCTAGCGACTGCGCAAATCTTAATTCGGCGATTTGACGTAGCTCGATAAGTTGCATGGACTGCAACTTTTTACGATGTAAATTCAGATCATTGGCAATCTTATTGTAAACTGTTTGAAAAGGTTCCTTGCGAAGGTGTGCTTTGTCCTTATAGGCATACAGACTACTCACGTGGCTATAACGTTTAGAAAACCAATGGCGACCGGAGGCATCATAAGCATTAATATCAAGCACCAGTGTTTCGCCATCTGAGGTAATAATTTTTCCCTCTACCGAAACGTCTGTTGAGTCATGGTCTTTTGGGATCACTCTTACGGCGCCCCATGCATTGCTTGATTGCACAGCTTCCATGAGCAGATAAGGAAAATAACTCGATTCTGCCAGGCGAATTTCCGGAAAGATTATTTTGTCTGCGTCATCATCATCCACCTGCTCAAGTCCGGGATCAAAAATCTTAATTCCTATATCAAGCAATTCGGCTTCTGCGATGTCCTGATTCTCTTGTGCAATGGGTACTTCCTGAGCTGTCTTAACGTTGACCGTGCTACAAGCTGACAGCGCTAAAACTAAGACCGCAATAAAACAACTTGGAGTAACTCTGTTCATGGTGGTAATCCCCTAAAATAATGTTGACCCTTTTATTTGTCGCGTTTCTTATATTTCCGATATTCTTGCCATAGCTTTTCTCTTAGCTGTGGATCTTTTTCTTTCAGTGCTGCTTCACGTATTTGTCTGGCGACTACATCGTCGTCATTACCGCTTGGAATGTCGGCTGGTGGTGCATACACTTGTTGGTTGTGTTTGTATTGTCCTGAATTTTTAGCTGATGCACTTGCAGGCATTGAACCCTCACCTGAATTGTTGTCATTAGCCGCTTGTTTGGGTGCAGGAGCTTCCTCGCCGTTTAGCACGTCCGTATAAAGCGAACCAGGATCTGCTGCACTAACTTGCGCTTCGCTCCCTTGCTCATCGCTGCGTTGCTTAATGTATTCTTTTTGCTTTAAGATCATCTCATCGTAATCATTGATTGATTGTGCCAGTTTTTCTTCAAGCTGCGCCGTTTGCTCGCTATCACTTAAAATTGTAGTGCTCGTTGAGCTAGGGCTTGCTTGCGCACTCTCTGCGCTGCTTTGCGACGCATCACTTGAACTTGAACTTGAACTTGAACTCGCGTTAGCGGTGGCAGAGGAAGAAGATTGCTCGGCGGAATTGGCTGATGCGCTCGACGCGTTTTTCTCTTCAGAAAAATCAATTTCATCGCTCGATGTTTCTGAATTCTCACCGCTGATCGGTTCTTCGGCGCTATCTTTTTCGCTATCACTGCCAGCTTGCTGGTTAGCCTCATTAGATTGTTCACTTGATGCACTGTCAGCTTGCTTGCCGGACTCTTCCCCGTCCTGAGGCTGTCCTGAACTGCTCATCGGGTCGCCCGATGCGCTAGATTGCTGACGAGCTTGCTGGCTTTGCTGTTGTTCGTTCGATTGTGATTCGCTCTGGCTCTTGCTGCTGGCAGGAGACGATTGTGGCTGCGATGGCGTGCTCTTTTGACCCGAAGCAGGCTGAGGCGACGAGGTCGAAGGACTATTCGTTGGAGGCGGTTGTGTTGGCGGTGGTGGTGGTTGAGTCGACTCGCAGCCCACCACAATGATCATCAACATAAGTAGTATCAAGTTATGAAAATTAATCATTGTTGCTCCTTTTTTAGTCAATAAAAAAATGTAGTTTAGTTTGCTCAGTTACTATTGGTTGCCCATCTTTTAATTGAGGACGGAAGGTAGAATTACGAAGGAATCTAACAATCCTTCCGCTCATTGCCTGATTTTCCTCGGGATGTGTTTTAAGCACTTGAATGTTCTTTACCTGCCCCAATTGATTGACGTTAAATGAGGCTTTGACATATTTACGGTTGCTGGCAATGGCCTGGTCCGTCAGTTCTTCACTGGTGTTATGGGTTAGTAGCTTAAAGTTTGGCAGAGCCACGGGTTTAGCAAATAATTGCTGATAAAACAGATTATTTGCATCGTGATCCTGAATATACTGATAAACAGCTTTGTAAGTGGCAAACGCTGATTGTTTCTTACCATACATTAATTTCCAATCGGCAAGTTTCAACATCGCATTGACCATCGCAGGGTGATTTTTAGTCGATTGCGTATCCAAAATTTCGATTTGGCGATTAATTATTTTAAGGCCATTGGGATAACTTCTCATTTTTAGTTTATTGAAATATGAGATGTCTTTTACTTCAATTAGCTCGCCTTGATGCTGGCTTCTTTCATAGCTAATCGACTCAGGCTTTATTTTTGCGGTTGCAATGAGATAGTTGGCTAATAGCAAACCGTTTAATGGCTCAATCACTTGATTGTTGCTTGTACCAAACTCATTGCCAATGAGGTCGGCAGACTGTTTAAACAACTTAACTGAATTGACTAAATGGTCGTTGGGGCTACTTCCTAGTTGCAGTGAATAGGCTTTTAGCGCCCAATAGGCCGCCTTCAGGTTTACATTGATCATTTGTGCGCTATCACTGGCAAAGTTCATTGAGTGAAGCCAATATTGATAAGCAAGTTGGCTATCGACCATTTCCCATTTTTTCAATGCCTTTAGGCTGGCTATCAGGTTATCTAAAATAGGGATTTGGCTGGTTGAGTAAAGCCCTTCGGTTATACGGTTTAAGTGCAGTGCGCGATTAAATGTTTCTATCGCCAGTTCATGTTTATTGCTGCGTTGATAAGTAACGCCAAGATTAAGCAATTCTTGGGTCAGCTGATTGCTATAAACCCCTTGTTGTAATTCTATTTGCGCAATTGCCGCCTGGTATTGCTCGACCTTGCGTTGATTGGAGATAGTGGGTGATTCTTTGGTTTCGTGTGACAGGCTAGGTGTTGGCATCGCTTCGCCATCACTTGCAATGGAGATATCTTGAGCATAGGCGTTTTGGCTATGCGCGCCGATAAGAGTCAATAATACACATACCGTACTAAATCGATTTAAAATCATAATTCGTTCCACAAATATATTAATATTTTAGACGCAGCTTCGGGTACCTTGTACAAAAACCAATGTCAGTAATACGTTTTTATATTTCTAGGAAAAACACTGAGCTAATTATAATTATGAAAGCAATTGTAGTGAATAAATGCTCTAACCATTTACTCTGATTTATCTCTGTATTATTAAAGTTAAGTATAGAACATAAACAAAGACATCACCAAAATAAAATCGGTTGAATAACGAACAAATTGCAAGGCAATAGCCACGCTTCTTGTTGTGCCTAAGTTCTAGCGCTTTTTTGCCGTAAGTTTTTATTAGCTAACAACAAAGCTAGCGTTAGCGCTTGCTGGATATTATCGTCAGTTGGCCAAAAGATGAGAGGCTTTGGGGACTAGAAAGTGGCATTGTTAGTGCCACTGCTTGAAGGGCTAAGCCTGACGGTTTATTACGCTATTGTGCCAGCCATATGAGGCGTGCCCAGCAGGCGAAAAGGACGATAGCACCACTGGCAAAAGCAATTAGCCGATGCATTACATTGTTGTAGGTTAAATGAATGACCGCATGAATGTAACGTAAGGCGACGAATACCCAACAGCCGATAATAAATAAGCTATCAACTAACTCCAATTGCAATGCAAACAAAGTAAACAGCATAAATACGACAGGCAGCTGGAACTGATTGTTAAAGCTATTACCTGGAGTGACATATTTATCGTCCACGCCCTGCAAATTCATGCCTCTAAATGTGCTCATCTTTATATCACCCGCTAGCGCGCCACGTCGACGCGCGTTAACAGTAAGTATTGCCGTGATAACCATTAAAATAAGCTGCGCTGCAACTGGTAACAGGATGGCGTTAGCATTCATTGCTGTTTCCTTGTTGTGATGATGTTATCGATAATACAAATATTGACTGAATTGCCAGCCATGGTAGGGCAACAAATTGCGCTACAAAATTCGACTCGATTGCGAAATTCAAATAGAAAATAGCGACTAAATTAATAAGCACCAAAACAAATGCTGTCTTTGCACATATCTTGTTCATAGTTTTTCTCCTTTTCAGCTAGAACTTTATTGTACTAACAACGTTTTTATTTATAAGTGGCATTTATGACGTTTTTAGTGCTAATCTTGTCATTGCGCAAGGTGAAAGAGTGATTAGTAATGAAAACAATAGCGATCTTAATCTTCGATGGAGTGATGGCTTCGTCTATCTTTGGTCCAGCTGATTTATTCAATATTTCCAATACATTATCAAAGCATATCGACCCTAATCAAACGGCTGACCTGTTTGATGTCAGGTTTCTGTCTGTTGATGACAAGCCCGTCCAAGCGATGGCTGGGGTGACCATTGAACCAACGATATTGTGTAAAGATATTGCCAATATTGATGTGTTGCTTATTGGCGGCTATCACTACGTTAATAATCAAAGCTTAATTGAACACCTAGAGCGTGTTGCAAGATTTAATCAGCAGTTAATTGCAATGTATCAAAATGGCACCACTATCTGCGCCTTTTGCACAGGCAGCTTCACTTTGGCTCAAGCCGGACTGCTTGATGACAGGCAAGCGACAGTTAGCTGGTGGCTTGCTCAGTTTTTTGGCCAACGCTTTCCAAAAGTAGAACTCGCGATGGATAAACTGGTGGTACAAAGTGACTTGATCTGGACTGCGGGCGCAACGACTGCCTATGCAAGCCTGTGTATTAAGCTTGTTGAGAAAATGGTTAACCATCAATTGGCCAGTCAACTATCGCGCATTATGTTAATTGACAATAATCGGGTTTCTCAAATGCCTTATATGAGTGTGCAAACCACTGTCGGCCATAATGATAAGGTAATCAGTGACTGTCAGTTTTGGTTGCAAGAAAATCTGGCCAGTCCGATTAGCGTTAAAGGAATGAGTGAGTATTGTGCGATGAGTGAGCGCACTTTTATTCGACGCTTTAAAGCGGCGGTTGGCATACCTCCTGGTAGTTATTTGCAACAGTTGCGGGTAGATGCGGCAAAACAGTTACTAGCTAATACCAGTCTTGCGCTGGACACTATTGTCAGCAAGGTGGGGTATGACGATGTGAGTGCGTTTAGGCGGCTTTTTACTAAGTTGACACAATTAACACCGCGCGCTTATCGGGTTTCCTTTAGCGCGCGATGAAAGGGCTGTAAGGTGCTATCCCGTCCAATGGCCGCTTTTGCCACCTTGTTTCTCTAGCACTTTAATATCTGAGATAATCATCCCTGGGTCAACCGCCTTACACATGTCAAATAGCGTTAATGCGGTAACAGATGCCGACGTTAGCGCTTCCATTTCAACACCAGTTTGACCTGCCAATTTACACAGGGTTTCAATGCGTACTTGGTTTGTTGCTTTTAGGATTTCAAAGTCTACCTGTACTTTGGTGAGCATTAATGGGTGACACAGCGGGATAAGGTTACTGCACTGTTTTGCCCCTTGAATACCAGCGATACGCGCTACAGCAAAAACATCGCCTTTGGCGTGCTTTCCTTCGCTAATGAGGGTTAAGGTTTGCTCATTCATGGTGACAAGCGCTTGAGCGCGCGCGATGCGCACGGTCGTGTCTTTAGCGCTAACATCCACCATGTTCGCCTCACCATGTTGGTTTAGATGGGTTAATTCGCTCATCTTAGCCTCGTGATTCACATTGGTCGGTTAGTTCAAGGTGCGGCACAAAATTACAAGGACGGTGACTCGCATCAAGCTGCTCCTTGATTAATTTATCCCATGCAGTTTTGCAGGCGTTAGTTGAACCAGGCACACAAAATACTACTGTTTTATTAGCCATCCCTGCAAAGGCACGTGATTGTACTGTCGATGTGCCAATCTCGTTGTATGAAATATAGCGGAATGTTTCACCAAAGCCTTCTACTTGCTTATCAAATAACACCTGTAGCGCTTCTGGTGTGTTATCACGTGCGGTAAAGCCTGTACCACCGGTAGAAACAACGGCCTGAATTGACGGATCAGCAATCCATTTAGATACAATGGCACGTAACTGATATACATCATCGATCACAATTGCACGGTCTGCCAAGCGATGGCCTGCTTCGATAACGCGATCGGCAAGGGCTTGTCCAGAGGTATCATTTTCTTGTGTTCGAGTATCTGACACCGTTAAAACGGCGATATTTAAAGGAACGAATGTTGCGTTTGCATGTGAAGACATTTGAACTCCAATTAAGGTTTAATTAGTTGTTGGCTTTGTTGCCATTGCTCAGGGGTATTGGTATTTATTAAGGCTTGCGTGCAGTCCAAATCAATTGACTGAGCATTAATCACTTTAAATAATTGCCTTAGTGATGGGCCGCGCCCTGAGTCGATAAAATGTTGGCTTGAAAAGGCATTTTCAAGAAAGTTTGTTAGTTGGTCGTTTACCGGAATATAGGCAGGTAAACTCACCTGATTAAAGTACTGTGCGGTAGCGTTGGTTTCACCAGCTTGTTTTAACAAGCTCAGCTGTTGTTTGGTCATCAATGGCATATCGACTGGTAATACTAACAGAGCCTGGGTATCTAATTGACTCAGTGCTGCATGGATCCCTGCAAGCGGACCGCCATCGTCAACAATATCGGCAATACCGCCACTATTGCTGCCTGATACAACGACTTCGTCAACACCGCAAGCGCTTAATTGCGCGCTAGCATACTCAAGCATACTT
This sequence comes from uncultured Gammaproteobacteria bacterium, assembly GCA_937139475.1. Taxonomy (GTDB): domain Bacteria; phylum Pseudomonadota; class Gammaproteobacteria; order Enterobacterales; family Psychrobiaceae; genus Psychrobium. Next base: position 34,188 of record CAKZQF010000173.1, read on the forward strand.
TGGTCTTGGCGTTGCAAATACGCCTTATTTTGTCCCATACGGGAAGAACGCCCACCCGCTAATACCAAGCCGATACAATGTGTTGTTGCCAAGTTAGCCACCTAACATCGATAAATGTTTAGTGGCACCACTAAAGCCCTCGGTGAGGTAATGGGTGGCATGTTTATCGCTGAGTTTTTGGGTTACGAAATCTTTTAATCCCTCAACATCGTCTTGGGCCAAATATTCCTTGAGCGATAGCCCTTGCTCTGAGAATAAGCAAAGATGCAATTTGCCTAAGGAGCTAACTCGCAAGCGGTTACAGGTTGAACAGAAGTCCTTAGAGTAGGGCATGATAAGGCCGATGGTGCCTTGGTAGTCCGGATGAGAGAATACTTGTGCCGGCCCTGCACTTTTATCTTGGATAACTTGCGTCCAGCCTTGGGCAAACAGTTGGTTTTTGATGTGCTGGCCACTGACATGCTGTGCGCTATAAAATTCTTCGTTGTCACCTGTTTGCATTAACTCGATAAAGCGCAAGCTAACAGGGCGCTCTTTAATATAATCAAAATATTGTTGAAGCTGGCTGGCACTGTGCTCTTTCATCAGCACCGTGTTTATTTTGATATTATTAAAGCCACTTGCCAGGGCTTGCTCAATCCCATCAAGGACCTCTTGCAGTTTATCGTGCCCGGTAATGAGCTTAAAGCTACTTGGCTCAAATGAATCAATACTAACGTTTAGGTTATCCAGGCCCTTTTCTATCCACACTGGTAATTGCTCGGTTAGCTTATAGCCATTAGTGGTTAGCGCAACTTTCTTAATCCCGGGGGTTGCTTTCATTGCTGCAATGATTTCAGGCAGATCCTTACGTAAAGAAGGTTCACCACCAGTGATGCGGATTTTCTCAACGCCCATCTGAGCGAAACTATTAGCGACGCATTTGATTTCCTCAAGCGTTAGGAATTTTTCTTTATGGCAGCGTTGATAGCCATCAGGCAAGCAATAGTTGCAACTAAAATTGCAAACATCTGTAATAGACAGACGCAAATAACTGAACGTACGTCCATAGGTATCTTGTAACATGTTCACCTTTCCAATGTCGGGAGGCCAATTCGTTTCCAAATTAACCCTGGTGGCTTAATGAGCCACGGCTTATTATTCATGCTCAAAGGAGGGAAGAATAGTAAACTCGGCGATAAAACTTAATAGGGGAAGTGTACCGACTAATGCGGAGAGTATCAAGCTAAAACTTGACAGGGGTGTCAAGAAAAGAGCCCTAATTTCACAAAGAAATTAGAGCTCTTGATCTATATCAATTTTTGTCGGTCAAGCGTAACGCCAGCGACCGTACGTGCTTAGTATTTCGCAGTAAGCATTAACCAAATTTTAGTTGTGTCAGAAGCATGGTCATCAGCAGAGTAGTTAGCAAGCTTCAATAATCCACCAACATTTTTGTTGATTTTGTATTTCGCCGCGACATTGATTTCTTTACCGTAATCAATGCTACCTTCATCACTTGTATAAACGTGGTAAGCTGCTGATAGGCCAACTTTACCGACTTTAGTTGCAGCTTTAACGTACACGTCTTCGATGCCGTTTGGAGTGGTAGCAGGGTTTAAGAATTTATCTGAAAATCCTTGAAATTTGTGCAGTGTCGCAAGAGGAGTGCTAAACATTGCGTTTCCGTCATCGCTACCTAGTACTTCGTAACCTGCACCAACTTTAAAGCCATCTAGCTTAACCATTGCTTCAAGCACCATGTAATCAGCGCTAAAGTCAGCACGGTCGCCCGTGTCACTTTGAGATGCGTAGCCGGCTTTAACACTTACGTTGTCAAACTTACCGTTGTACGTTGCACCAATCGTGTTACTAGAAGCGCCAGCAGCGTTGTCGAAATCCAAGCTGTAGTTGTAAGCAGTAATGCTATGGCCTTTGCTTAATGCGTATTTTGCGTTAAGTAGGAAGATATCGCCATGAAGGTCAGATTTTGCACTTGACTCACCAAAGATGCGGTTCACGTTATATACGTAGCTTGCATCAACAGTGAAGTTGTCGCTTAACGCTGACTTTAAGCGGTAACCGTCATAAGTTTGCTCATTTTGGCGCCATGCAACACCACCTACAAAACGTTGATCATCAAGTACGATGCGTTGGCGACCGATAATTGCTGAGGTGCCACCGTTTTTGTATTGTACGTACGCTTGGTTAAGCTCGGTGCCTTTTGGATCAGCAACAACAGGGTACATACCATTGCCGTTCACTGTGCTGTTGAACTTATCGCTACCGATGTTAGATACGTTGTCAATTTCAACTTTAGCTGAAAGGTTGCTAACACTACCAGTAGTAACGCTTACACGGCTCTTAAGAGTCGACGCTAATGCTTTTTCTGAAATGCCGTCTTGGTCCACTGACTCAACACGGTAACGGAAACTAGCGTTTACTTTTGAATCTTTAACAGCTGATGCAATAGTACCACTATCACCAGCGTGTGCCTGGCTTACGCCAGCAATTGATAAAGCAAGTAGGCTTAATTTAAATGCGTTTACGGTTTTCATACTAACTCCAAGTTTACTTATTTTTGTGCCCAATCCGGGCAAGTGTTTATCTTTTATCTCTATGCAAGCATTGTGTTCCTCTTACCAGGGGAATGTTTTGATTTGAATCAAGATACTGTAGGTAAACTCAACTAATTTATCCTTATAAAACATGCGGTTTTGACTTATTATGACAATTTGGCCAGCAATGTGAAAATCGTGTTAAATTGTTGTTCATACATTGCTCCAGATGACAATTTGTAGCAATTGCAAGGTATTCTCGATAAGCAAAAAAAGACATAAAAAAAAACAGCTTTTTAAGCTGGTTTTTTATCGTGCGTCTCGGTGTTACTAAAGGTTGAGTACTAACTCGGTGTCAATTTGGGTAAAGTCGATGACGCGCCCACCAAACTCTTTAGCAAAGCTGTTGGCATGCTCTTTGTCTGAAAAAGAGGCGAGTGTCGCGCCCATTGAACCTTGCTGTGAATGTTCAATAACATACCAAGCCGTTTTGGCATCGGTGAAATGCGTGTCATCCGGACGGTCCCAGTGGCTTTTGGCCATATCATGAACATAAAGTTGTATTGTATGTCCTTTATTTTCAGGTTGCAGGTAATAAGCGAACATATCTCGTGTTGAGCAAAACTTTTGTGCTTGCTCGGCATGTTTGCTAAATGTTTCACCTTTAGGGCCTGGAAATTGTGTAATAATCATGCCACAAAGATGACACTCATCTCCTGATTCGATAGCAACTGCTTGTTTAACGATAGCTGTTGACGAATCATTGCCACAGGCAGTTAAGAAAACTGCTAGTAGGGCAACCAAGCTTATTTTGATAATCGAGGACATGCTAAACTCCCTTGCGGTTGAAAATAGTATTGGCGATAAACAATGGCACCAAAATCCAGCAAAACATAATGCCAACGAGTAGAGGCGTTGAAAAGTTTGCATTTGCTGCGACATTTAATACGCCACTGTATGCCTGTGTTTCGGTAGCCATTAAATTGATAAGGCGAAATAAATCAGTTGGGTTGAGCCACATTAAATAAGGTAGTGTTTGCGGTGCAATCATATCCTGTGCACCAACTAGTAAGGCAAGAATCGCCAGATCAAATACTAATACTAATAAAAACCATACGACTAGTGATAAGCCGGCCGCTTTACTCTTTTCCTCAACACTCACGCTAACGATAAAGGCAAAGCTAATGAAAACCCAGCTAAGTAGCGTTGCATAAGCAATGAATCTTGCAAACTGTAATACCACTACGCTAGTTTCTGCATTTTCGCCAAATAAGCTAACCACCAGCGCGGCGCTGCCAAAGCCAACGATATTGGCTGTTGCCATAATCGCGCCATGACCAATGAATTTGCCCAATAGCAATTGCGTTTTGCTTAGCGGGTAGGTCAGTAACAACAACAAGGTGCCTGCTTCTTTTTCACCAACAAATGCGTCATAACAAAGCATTAGCGCGATTAACGGGATAATGAACACGCCAAGGCTGGCGAGTGACGTCATGGTTGAATCAAGCGAAACAAAACCAAGTGTGCCTGAGGCTGCGGAGCCAAAAAACGCAAGGCCGATCGCCAGTAGCGAGAAAATAACACTGATGGCAACAATCCAGCGGTTGCGCAGCCCATCTTTAAACTCTTTACGAGCAACACTTAAAATTGGATTCATGATACTTCCTCCAACGTTGGCAGGCTGTTTGTTTTTGTCAGGTAATGCAAATACAGATTCTCCAGGCTTGCGTGAGTCATTTCAAAATGCGTTAGGCTGGCTAATGGCGCGACTTTATCTAGGATAGTTCGCTGCATATTGTGTTCGATTGATAAATCCGCACTGTTATTGTCTTTACGTACGATATAGTCAGCTAATCCTAACTGCTCAAATTGCGCATCGCTAACGCCGCTGGTTTTTACTGTTATCGGCAAATTGGCTTGCTGACGAAGCTCACTGATGGTGCCTGCGGCCAACGTTTTTCCTTTAGATACAATCATCAGCTTGCTGATGTGGCGCTCAACCCCAGGAAGTACGTGCGAACAAAGAATAACGGCACAACCTTGTTGTTTGAGTTTATCAACACTTTGGTAAAATTCATGGGTGGCAATCGGATCCAGGCCAACCGTTGGCTCATCTAATAACAGAAGCTTTGGGCTGCCTAACATCGCTTGCGCAAGCCCCAGGCGTTGACGCATACCTTTGGAGTAAGTTTTAACCTTGCGATTCATCGCCTCTTTTAGGCCGACTTCATCGAGTAAAGTGGTAACACGAGTTTCATTAATTTGCTTTAAGCGTGCGAAATAGGTTAATACTTCTTTACCGGTGAGTTGGTCATAAAAGCTAACATTCTCTGGTAAATAGCCGATTTGCTGACGGGCTTTGGCTGCATCGGGTGCCATTGGATCGTGGCCGAGCACTTGCAGTGAACCTTGGGTTGGTGCAAAGAGGCCTAGAATTAATTTCATTAGCGTCGATTTACCGGCGCCGTTGTGGCCAAATAGGCCAAGCACTTCACCTTCTTTAAGCTCTAAGTCAATGCCGTTTAGGGCGTTGACTGAGCCAAACGATTTGTGTAATTGAGCTAATTTTACAATAGTCTTGCTCATGATTTTTCCTTAACAGCGCTAGTGTTAGCGTACTGACTGTCGAATTCTTTAATTGCCGATAACTGAGAGTCTGTTGGTTTAAAGCTTGGGCTCATTAATGGTGTAGTGTCCATCACGCCCGGTGGCTTAAGGATTGGGAACTCGCGCTGAACCCAACGTAGGGTCAAAATAGCAGGGGAGTTCATTAACAGTTTTGCTTCTGGATATTTCCACAATAGTTTATCAACACCATCGTTTGGCTCAAATGGCACATCGCCAAAGCCGTTGTTATCAGTATCCCAGCCGAGGTAATTACTCCAGTAGTTGCCGTTCCATTGTTGCTCTCGGTTTGAAACATATTTTATTTGAATAGGGTTGTTAACAAAACTATTGTTTTTAATTTCGTTGTCTTCCGAACCAGCTGTTAAATGAATGCCAATTTGCGCGTTGGATAACCAGTTACCTTTGATCTTGTTAAATAGGGAGTTGTAGACGAACATTCCCTTACCATCACTACCGAGTACGCCGACCGTGCGTTTTTGCTCAACACCGCTAATGTAATTTCCGGTAATCGTCGATTGGGTAATAAAATTCATTAACAAGCCATGATCATTACTATTGATCGATTGATTATTGGTGACTGTTAAAAACTTTGATTGCATCAGCGCATAGCCCACGCGCGTGTTGAGTGCGAGGTTATCGCTCACGACATTGGTGTAAGAATACATGTAATGCACTCCGTAGCGTAGGTCATGCACAAAGTTATTGGTTAGGCGGTTTTCATTACTTGTGATGATGTAAAGGCCATCGCGTGTATGCCACACTTCGTTGCCATCAACCTCAACATGCTTAACCATGACTAGATGGATACCATTGCCCCGATCGGACGGGCGCATAGTGTTATCACCTTGCACTTTGTTATTAAGGATTTTGCCATAATGGCTTTTATCAACATAAATACCAGCGCTGCGACCCTTTAAGTTATTATTTTTGATAATAGGGTGGCTTGCCTGCTTTTCGATGTAAATGCCAGCATTTTGATTGGTGAGATTGTCTCCCCAATTGCGAATATGTACATTATCGATGGTGACATGTGGAGCTTTGATACGTATTGCATCGTTTTTGCCATTGCCGTCGATAGTGATTGGATTGTTATCATCACCTTCGCCGCGAAGGGTAATTGAAGCGTTGATGATAAAGTTGCCAGTATAAGTACCCGGCTGAAGTAATAGAATATCGCCATCTTTAGCGTTATCTATGAGCGTCTGTAACGACTGATCACTGGTAACTCTGTGTTGTGCGCCATAAGCTACTTGAGCAAAAGCTAACACCAGCACAGCAATTAACAGGCTAGAGTATTTTTTCATGGTGTGCTTCTTTGTAAAAAAGCTTTGAAATTAGCCCCTATCAAAAAGATAGGGGCTAGCGTTATTTAGTAGCTAGGAGAGATTATGCTTTCTCAACTAACATACGGCCACGCATTTCCATGTGTAGTGCATGACAGAACCAGTTACAGTAGTACCACTGAACACCAGGCTTGTCGGCGATAAAGGTTACAGATGAAGTTGCCTGTGGACCGATTTCCATTTGTACGCCGTGGTTGGTCATACAGAAACCGTGTGTTACATCTTCAACCATATCAAGGTTGGTTACCACAACAGTTACTTCGTTACCTTCTTTAACGCGGAACTCAGTCATACCGAAGTTTGGCGCAACAGACGTCATGTAAACACGAACTTTGTTGCCGTCACGGATGATTTTGTTATCAGTCTCTAGCGTAACACCATCTTTCTTCGCCATTGCAACTGTGCCAGCGAAAATAGGATCATCACGAGTCCATAGCTTCTTAGGCTTCATTTTAGAGCGATGAACGATCATACAATCATGCGGTTCTGCGTAAGTAGGACCATCATGGATAAGTTTCATTTCATCACCTGAAATGTCAATTAACTGATCATTTTCAGGGCGTAGAGGACCCACTGGTAAGAAACGGTCTTTAGAGAACTTACATAGTGAGATTAGGTATTTACCATCAGCGTCACGAGTTTCACCCATTGTTGTATGGTTGTGACCTGGTTGGTAATGTACATCTAGTTTTTGCTTGATGTATTTAACGTTCTTGTCTGTGTACGCTTTAACCGCGTCTTCAACATTCCACTTAACGATTTGGCTATCGATAAATACTGTGGTGTATGCGTAACCGCGACCATCAAATGCAGTATGTAGTGGACCTAAGCCTAGCTCTGGCTCACCAACAACAGCTTTACGTGGGTCTAGGTTTTTGTCAAATACGTCAGCTAATTTTTTGATATCGATGATAGATACAGTAGGAGATAACTTACCGTTAGCTACAAAGTACTTACCATTTGGTGACGTGTTAAGACCGTGTGGGCTCTTAGGTACTGGTACGTAACGTGTTAGTTTTGCTTTAGCATTTTCTTTAGTACCATCAACTACTGGCACTTTAGAGTCACCGATAGTGCGGAAGTTACCAGCTTTAACTGCTTTTTCGATTGCCAGGATATCAAATACTACAACATGGTCACGCTCAGCTGAGATCATTTCACCTAGGTTCATACCCATTTCTGAGTTGTAACAAGTAGATGCTGCGAAACGACCGTCATAGTCAGCGTCAGTGTTATCTAAGTTACCAGAAACGATAACTTGTGCGTACACTTCCATTTTTTCAGCATCGATGATGTTGAACATTGAGCGGTAAGCGCTAACGTTGTCTAGATCGCGTCCATCATTTGGCAATGGAATTTCGTACTCACCGTTACAGAAAACGTATTTTGTGTGTGGAACTTTTTGTACACGTAAACCATGAATCGCTTGTACGTTAGGGATCTCAATGATTTTATCGGTTTTCATTACGTCACAACGGATACGAGCAACACGGGTGTTTGCTTTATCATTGATAAATACGTATTTACCATCGTAATGGCCATCTTGCATTGACATGTGAGGGTGATGCGAGTCACCAGCCATGAATTTTTGCGAGTTGCCTAAAATAGCTTTAGATTCGTTGGTGATACCCCAACCCGTTGCGCTATCAACGTTAAATACAGGAATACGCATTAATTCACGCATTGATGGAATACCTAGGATACGTACTTCACCTGAGTGACCGCCACTCCAAAAACCGTAGTATTCATCAAGTTCACCTGGCTCAACAGCTGCAGCGTGTGCCATTTTTTCTTTGGTTTTTGCTTCGGCTTGTGCAGCAAACATTGCTGAAGTCATTACCGGAGCGGCAAGACCAACACCACCAATCGCTGCGCCAGCGCCAAGGAAACTACGGCGACTTAGGCCTTTAATTTCCTCATTTTCTACTTCGTTGTTTTCAACTTGCTTATCAGTCATTTTTCTTCTCCATTGAAACCCTAGCGGGTGGAAGCGGTCGGAATGTACCGCTAATTTTTTAAAACGCTAAACGAGTGCTTAATTCGTCGTGAGCTTAAGATATCTAATTTTTTACTTAACTTACTTGCTTTATATCAATTGTTTGCTCGCTTTCTGGAATTTTTCTGCGACGCTTACGTTCCATTTTTACCAGCGGCGGGCATTTTTCTTTGTCGTAGTAAGTCACCTGACAATCAAGGCAGTGGTGACATTCACGCAGGTTAATGCTGCCATCTGGGTGAATCGCGTGAATTTCACATTCCACAGCACAAGTTGTACATGGACCACACTCGTGACGACGTTTTAGCCAGTCAAATAAGCGTACGCTTGATGGGATAGCTAAGGCCGCGCCTAACGGACAGATGTAGCGGCAGTAAACTTTACGCGTAAAGATGTTGATGATAAGCAGCGCACTGGCGTAAATAACGAATGGCCATTCGCGGTCAAACTTTAACAAGAATGTTGTTTTGAAAGGTTCAACTTCAGCGAACTTCTCAGCCAGTGCCATTGAATCAAGGGAAATGCCAAATAGCACCAGTAAAATAATGTATTTGATTGCCCACAGACGCTCATGAACAGCAAATGGCAATTCATATTGACGGATCTTAAGTTTGCGAGCGGCTTCGTTAATGAGCTCTTGCAGTGCGCCGAACGGGCACAACCAGCCACAAAATACGCCGCGGCCCCACAGCATGATAACGACGGCAACTGCGCCCCACATCACAAAGATAATGGGATCCATCAAGAACAAGTCCCATTTAAACTCAGTCATGAAAGACTGCAGGAACGTAAACACGTTTACCACAGATATTTGACCCAGTTGAATCCAACCGATATAGACGACGACAAAGGCTAGGAAACTTGAGCGGAAGTAAAAGAAAAAGCGTGGATTCTGCACCAAGATATCTTGAAAAAATAACACGGCCAACAGCACCAGTAACGCGATGCCCAAAATAATAACCGGCCACTCTTTATCAACCCATATTTGCTCGGCAAGGGTTAGCTCTGGCTCAACCACTGGTGGAGCAGGGCGATCGATCAAATGCTCAGGAATTTCATAACCGGCTTTAAAGCTTGTAAACAATCCATCGATTGGACCAAACTGACGGCGTACAAGTAGCTCCAGCTCCCAAGGTGAACCGGGATCAAACTCATGGTGGTCACGGATAATAAATATCGACATTTCACGCAGTTTTGGCGCGCCCTCAATAAAGATGTCATTGACTCGGTATTGGTCGGTGTCACGGAACGAAATTGCATTTTCTTTTTGGTGGATCTGGATACGGTCAAAGATACCACCACGAACATAACCCGAGCCTTTAAACGAATACCCGTTGGCCAGCATAATAACAGCGTGTTCATTTGGTTTTAACGTGTCCATTAGCCAGTTGTATTCACTTTCACCAATGAGGTTTTTACCAATGGTAGGTACATTCAAATGAGCATAGTAAAGCTCGATAAAATCATCAGCCTTTTGCTCCGGGCTTGCTTCATCAATGTGCTCGACCTGAGTGCCAACAAACGCATCATCGATATGGCCACGATTTAGGTAGAGTTTGCGAATTGAGCCATCCCCAGTGAGGTATTGCCAATCACGTTTCTCAAATAATTCATTTTTGATTGTCGAGGGTGGCAGGTTAAATTCTTCGCTTTGTGCAATTAAGCCCAAATGACGAGCGACTTTAGTTGCCGCTTTCATTACCTGAACATTAATTACCATGACGGTTACTGTCGCACCAGAAACGGCATCAATGTTGACTTTACCATCACTTGCTTTACCGCCCACTTTCACTTTGTCATGTACAGTGAGCCCTTCATATTGGTCTGCCCAATCAAATAGCAATTGCTCTGGCAAACCGACCAGAAGAATCGGTTCATGATGTTCCAAGATTTTAGCGCCCAAGAATTTACCTTCAGCATCCATCAACACTAGGGTATTTACCGGCTCACCAGAATAAGCGGGAATTTTAGCCAAATCATTTGTTTCAAACGCATAACCAACAGTGTCGCCATTTTTTGTGATCGTCCAGTAAGGCAATTCACTATTTTTGGCTTGTAATTGGTCCATACCAGGAAATGTTTCCAAAATGAACGGTTCAGCAGGCTTAGGCGGGCTGATAAAAAGCGCATGACTTAGCTGACTGAAAGTCATAACAAAAAGTACGATGAGAAGCGACGCAAAACGGACTAAAGTATTCGCTTTGTGACTTGAGTTTTCGTGTTGAAAATACATGATATACAGCACCTAGGTTGATTTGCTGACACTTTACTCGTTAATTTGTAATAACTAAATGATATGATTTAGATGATTGTGCTTTGTTTGTTTTGGATCAACTTTGCTCACGGATGACGACATATCGCGCCACCGTGATCGCGATATATCGTGGTTTTAGCCGGTGTTGTTTTTTACCGTGGTACGGGTTTTTAGTAAATGAGCCAGCATAATCAACTTTTCGTTAGGCACCGAGTCGCAAACCAGAAAAGTTGCTCTTTCGTTCGAAGCGGGTGGCGCAATGTTAATGGTGCAGGCGTTTTTAACCCAGGGTTGGCGCGGCGGATAGATACTGTTCTCATCGATAATCGTCATTAGCTTTTCACTCACTTCAATGTGTTTGCTACCCTGGTTGGTGTCGGTTAAAGAACGCTTGAGGCTCGTCACGGTATCAATCGCAAGGTGGGCGATTGCATCGTGTGCTGATTCCGGCTGTTCATCTAATGAACTGACATTAAATGCTATCCCTAATTGCTGCAGGCTTTTTATTTCTCGCTTGGCAATATCATTAAGTTGAGCAATCGAAGTCGCTTCAATTTCTAGAATCAAGCGATTTGGCGCATAGTGATATAGCCCTAATAGCGATTTTATGGTGTCTGTCAGTCCTGGTTTGCGCAATTGTTCCTTCACCACTTTAATCTGCAATTTAATTGACTCAAGATTATGATTTGGCCATTGGGTCGCTTGCTCCAGCGCGTTGTTTAATAGCCAAAAATGAAGTGGTTCTCGCAACTTACCGTTTTTTGCAGCTTCAATAAACTTGTAGGTTTGGGTGTTATTGTAAGCTGCGTGATGCCAGCGAATGTGTGCGATGGCGATGGAAACCGATTTTTCAGCTAAAGCCATAATAGGTTGAAATTGCACGGACAGTTCTTTTAGGTCTATTGCCCTTTGTAGCTGATTGTTCAGGTGCTGGGTTTCGTTGTAGTCTTTTAATATATGCTCATTAAACACCTGAATATTATTTTCGCTGTTTGCTTTAGCATACTGCATCGCCGCATCGGCATAGTTGAGTAGCAGCACATCATTTGCAGAATGAAGCGGGTGCATCGCGATACCAATATTGCATGCTAAGTGATGCTCTTCCTTGCCTACACTAAATGGTGAGTTGAAGCTTTTTGATATTTTTTCTGACACGATATAAGCATCTTCTGGGTTTGCAACACCTTCCAGTACAATAATAAACTCGTATAACCCAAAACGGGCAATGCTATCGTGAGAGCGCGTTATTTCTTTGAGGCGACCAGAAACAGCATTTAACAGCGCTTTTGATGGTTCATCGGTCGTTTCAAGGCACAGTAGGATAACCACGGTACTCTTATTGTCACGTTCATGTCGCTTAATTGCTTGGCTGATACGATCAAATAGCACATTACGTGATGGCAGTTTTGTTTGGCGCTCTATTGAGTTGTTGGATAATAAATCGGCAATGTGTTTTTGTTCAGAGATATCAGAAAAGCTACAAAAGTAGTGCACATCGTCATTGGATTGTAGGCGAGAAAAATATTGATAAGTGGGGTAAACAATACCATTTGCTTTGGTATTCCATAGCTCACCTTGCCATTGGTTTGTTGCTCTTAGCTGGTTCCAAATTTTATTGTATATGCTTTCGTCAAAATAGGCGCCGCGACTGATTTGACTGATTGGTTGGCCAATGACATCGCCACTACTAAACCCTGTCACCTCGGTGAATGCGCTATTTACTTGGCAAATGATACCTTCCTCATCCATTAACACCATGGCATCTTTCGCGTTGGTGAAAATTTGACTATAGGCTGTTGGTAAGTCGGGGTTATCACAAAGTGAGATTGTCCCGATCATACTAACTGGCTTACTTTGCTGATCTCTTAATACAACGGCTTGTTGTCTTACTAATACCTCGTTGCCTTCCTTTTTAACAATGTGATGGGTTAAATCATAAGGCTTACCAAATATTACCGCCTCGTTCATCGCGTTGCTAACCTGTTCACGTTCCGCCAATGGGATGAGTGACAATAGTATTTCATTGGTAATGTTGAGCTCTTGGCGGTGGTAGCCATAAATGTGATAAACATGATCAGACCAATACAATTCATCGCTAGTAAAGTCCCAACGCCAGCTGCCCACTTGATTTATTTGCTCAACAGTATTGATTAACTGTTTGCTTTGTCTTAATTTTTCCAAGTTTGCTTGTTGATTGGCGATGCTCGATAGCGTGACCAGTATGAGGGAGACGTCATTAATTTTGTGGGTTGCGATTTTTAGCTTTGTTGAAACCCTTGCTTCGTCGCACGGATGGAAGTTAACCATTACTTCAGTGACAGGGCCGCTGACACTTTCTTGGATTTTCTGTTCAAATAGCGAGATGTCATTATTGTCAATCAACTGGCCAAAGTGCATCGGTGCTAGCTGAGCTGCTGTGTAGTTTGCATACTCACAAGCTTGGTTATTGACATAGATAATATTGCCCGCGATATCAAGAACAAAGGTAGCTTCTGGTAGATTGCTAAAAATTTTTGCCATGTCATAACTAGACGTTGGTACATAATCAACGGTCGCACGATAACGACGTTGCAAAAGGTAGTAGCGAACGAGTAAATAGAGCGCAAAGGGCAGCGCGCATAAGGCGACGGCTAACCAAACCTTAATTTGCGATAGGCTTTGCTGGCGTTGTTCCCGCGCCTGTTGGGCTTGTTGTTTAACAAACTCAATTAGGTTAAGTGCCTGTTGCTGTCCATACTGATCAATTAAGTCTAGTTCTTCGACATTAAAAATGGTTGGATTGTTAGTTTGATTGAGAAGGGCGGTTTGCGCTGTGTCTAAGGCGTGTCTAATGCTGATGAGTGATTTGCCTTCAAGCATACTTAGTTTTGGTAATGCCTGGAGTGAAAGAATATGCGCTTTAATTTTGTCTACTTTATCCTGTAGCTCATTGCGTTGGCTATTATTAAGCTCACTTATTTGGGTAAATTCGGAATGGATCTGACGCGCTAAATGTTGCTTTTTTTCGGTATTTGTTGCCTGCTGATGCCAGGCTTTGGATGTGTTTATAGCAAGGTAAAATGAAGCGGATAGGGAAATTATAACTAATATTAAGGCGATGCTGCCCAAAACAAATGTTATTTGTTCGGTTACACTATTATGTTTAGTTACGCCATATAATTTAGTCATACTAATCCATGTCAATGCTTAATATTTGTCCACACTCTAGGAAGTTAGCGCATTTTGTTTCGAGTTTCCAATGTTTTTATTCATTCTTTTTGTCCACAATAACAACCTCTTGAGTCTGTGCCATGCGAGGCAGAGCCATCTCTTTTTGTTTGAGTGAATCAATGCGTGCGGCAATCTCTAATGCTGGTTCTGCCAAGGCGCTGGTGATATTCATTGCTTTAAGTGTTTCATAATATCTTCGGATGTTACCAACATAGTGAACAGCTTCACGGCCACGTGCATAACCGTAGCGTGATTTTTTGTAATATTTGGGCTTTTCCAGTAACGGCAGTACTTGCTTAACGCTGGTCCAGCTGTCCGGATCCAGATTTTTAGTTACCGCTAAACGCCGTGCGTCCATTAAGTGGCCAAAGCCGACATTATAAGAAGCCAAAGCAAACCAAAAGCGTTGCTCAGTGGGTATTGATGCTGGCAAACGGTGCAATTGTTGCTGCAAGTAGAGCGCGCCGCCTTTAATGCTTTGTTCTGCATCTAATCGGCTCTTAACCCCCATCTGTTTTGCCGTAGGCAGGGTGAGCATCATCATACCGCGAACCCCAGTTGGCGATTTTGCTTTTGGGTTCCAGTGGGATTCTTGATATGACAGAGCGGCTAACTGCTCCCATTGCAGCTGACCTTGGTTAAGCTCGAATAAGATTTGGTATTTTTTTAACTTTGTTCTAATGGCTTTAATGAAGGCACGTGTGTCAACGTAATCAAAGCGCTTGACGTGACCAAAGTATTTTTCTTCCAACTGAATAAGGTCGCCATCACTTTGATGCTCACCAAAGAAACTGATAATTTCGCTATATAACGAATCGTCGGTATATTTTGAGATGGCCCACGCAATGGGCTTATCCTGTTCAATGGTCATGGCCAAACTTAAGTCGGGGTACAGGCGACGATTTCTGGCCAACACGGTGGAATCGACAATGGTGTAATCGATACGCTCTTCAATGACCTCTTTGAGTAACTGATCAGGATTGAGGCGGTTATTCGTTTGCCATTTGAGGTTTGGGTATTTCTCTTTCAAACCTAATAATGTTTCTTGATGGCTACTATTAGCCATCACGGTAAGGTTTCCGGTGAGATCACTATACTTTCTTGGACGCTTCTTCCCTTGCTTATAGACAAGCTGCTGTGAAACCCGGTAATAGGGCGGTCCAAAACGCATATGTTTGATGCGATTGTCGGTTACACTAAGTCCTGTGGCTAAAATATCAATCTTTCCATCATCTAGCAGGGTAAAGAGGCTATTTAGATCAGCATTTGCAATCACTTGTAATTCAACCCCTAATTCAGCCGCGAAATTTTGCGCAAGTTCATATTCCATGCCGCTTGAGGTGTGATTGTTAGAAAAGTAACTGGTGGGGCTGTATAACGTGCCAATGACCAAGGTATTGCGATCTTTGATTTGAGTTAAATGGTCTTTTTCAATAACCGGCGAACAGCCAACAAGAATTATTGAAAACAATAGTGCGATAAAAGGGGAAACAAATGGTATTTTTCGCACGTTATTAATCAACAGTTTAGGCCCTTTTTTAGTTGTTTTTTATGATGAACTTTAGTTATAGCAGAATCACAAATGAAATGCGACGTGAGAAAGTTCACATTTATGGTTAATTTTGTGATCTATTTCACTTATAATAGCGCCGAATTTTATCCCATCTACTGTTAATTGGTGAATATCTTTATGGAAATCCTTCGCGGAGCCCCGGCCCTTTCAGAATTTCGTACAAATAAACTGCTAGCAAGCGCAACTGAGTTGTCTTTGCCAGTGACTAACATTTACGCAGAGTTTATGCATTTCGCTGATTTAAGCGCGGCATTATCTGCACCTGAATTGGAAAAACTTAATAAGTTATTAACCTATGGACCAACGATTGCTGAACACACGCCTGCTGGGCAACTGTATTTAGTTACCCCGCGTCCAGGTACTATTTCACCTTGGTCTTCAAAGGCAACCGACATTGCCAACAATTGTGGCCTTAAGCAAATTAACCGCTTAGAGCGTGGTATTGCCTATTACGTTGAAGGCGAGTTAACGGCTGCGCAAAGTGAATCACTCATTACGCTGTTGCACGATCGCATGATGGAAGTAGTAAGCGATGATTTTGAATTCGCCGCTAACCTTTTCGTTAGTGCTCAGCCTGGCACGATGCAAAGCGTAGACATCCTAGCTGGCGGTAAACAAGCGCTTGTTGATGCCAATGTTGAGATGGGATTAGCCCTTGCTGATGATGAAATTGATTATCTTGTGACGTCATTTGAAGGGTTAAACCGTAATCCAAATGACATTGAACTAATGATGTTTGCGCAAGCAAACTCTGAGCATTGTCGTCATAAGATCTTTAACGCTGACTGGACAATCGACGGCAGTGTGCAAGAGAAATCATTGTTTAAAATGATTAAAAACACCTATGAGAAATCACCAGAGAACGTCTTATCAGCCTATAAAGATAATGCATCGGTTATGGTGGGCTCTAAAGCAGGGCGTTTCTTCCCAAATCCAGAATCTCGTGAGTATGGTTACAACCAAGAAGATATTCATATCTTAATGAAGGTTGAAACACATAATCACCCAACCGCAATCTCACCATTTCCAGGCGCTGCAACAGGTAGTGGCGGTGAAATCCGTGATGAAGGTGCAACGGGACGTGGTTCAAAACCTAAAGCGGGTTTAACTGGCTTTACTGTATCAAACCTTCGTATTCCAGGTGCAAACCAGCCTTGGGAAACAGATTTTGGTAAACCAAATCGTATCGTTTCAGCACTAGATATTATGACCGAAGGCCCACTAGGCGGCGCGGCATTTAACAATGAATTTGGTCGTCCGGCGATTTGTGGTTACTTCAGAACCTTTGAAGAAGAAGTTAAGAGTCATAATGGCGTAGAAGTCCGTGGTTATCACAAGCCAATTATGATTGCTGGTGGTTTAGGTAATATTCGTGACCAGCATGTTCAAAAAGGTGAGATCCCGGTAGGCGCTAAACTTATCGTATTAGGCGGTCCTGCAATGAACATCGGCCTTGGCGGCGGCGCAGCGTCTTCAATGGCGTCTGGTCAATCGGCAGAGAACCTGGACTTTGCTTCAGTACAACGTGAAAATCCAGAAATGGAACGCCGTTGTCAGGAAGTTATCGACAGATGTTGGCAGCTTGGCGAAGAGAACCCAATCGCCTTTATTCACGATGTTGGCGCAGGCGGTATTTCAAATGCGTTCCCTGAACTTGTTAGTGATGGCGGCCGCGGTGGTGATTTTGAAATTCGAAATGTACCAAATGATGAGCCGGGCATGGCACCACACGAAATTTGGTGTAACGAATCTCAAGAACGCTATGTAATGGCGGTGCCAGAAGATAAATTGGCCGAGTTTGATGCCATCTGTCAACGCGAACGTGCCCCTTATGCCGTTGTTGGTACAGCAACAGAAGAAGAGCACCTAACACTTACTGACAGTCATCATCAAGATACGCCAATTGATATGCCATTGGATGTGTTGCTTGGCAAACCGCCTAAAATGAGCCGCGATGTGAAAACACAAGTGGTTGACGGTGATGAATTAAATTTTGATGACGTGAGTGTAGATGATGCGGTTATCCGTGTCCTTAGCTTGCCAACGGTTGCCGATAAAGGTTTCTTAATCACCATTGGTGATCGCAGCGTAACAGGCCTGGTTGCCCGCGACCAAATGGTTGGTCCTTGGCAGGTGCCGGTAGCTAACGTTGCTGTTACAGCAGCAAGTTATGATACCTACGCCGGTGAAGCCATGGCAATGGGTGAGCGTACGCCGCTTGCACTGATTGACTTTGGCGCCTCTGCGCGTATGGCCGTGGCTGAATCATTGACTAATATCGTCAGCGCTGAAATTGGCGAGATTAGCCAAGTACAAATGTCAGCTAACTGGATGTCTGCTGCAGGTCACCCGGGTGAAGATGCTGGTTTGTACGAAGCCGTTAAAGCGGTAGGCGAGGAGCTTTGTCCGGCACTTGGTATCACTATCCCAGTGGGTAAAGACTCTATGTCGATGAAAACCCAGTGGAATGAAGAAGGTGAAGAGAAAAGTGTTACGGCGCCGCTATCATTAATCATGACCGCTTTTGCTCCGGTAACTGACGTTCGCACCACCTTAACCCCGCAGCTTCGCACTGATAAGGGCGATACTAGCCTAGTATTAATCGATTTAGGCCAAGGTAAAAACCGTTTAGGCGGCTCGGCACTTGCTCAAGTTTACAAACAACTTGGTAAGGTAGCGCCAGACTTAGATAGCCCTGAATTGCTTAAAGGTATGTTCAACGCAATCCAGACGCTATTAGCCCAAGGTAAGTTACTGGCTTATCATGACCGTTCAGACGGTGGTTTATTCACCACGGTAACGGAAATGGCCTTTGCTGGTAACACGGGTGTTAACCTTGAGCTTGGCGCTGCTGATACCCTAGCGCAGTTATTTAACGAAGAGCTAGGCGGTGTTATTCAAGTACGCAATAGCGACTTAGATAGTGTTAATGCTGTGTTAGCACAGAACGGAATCGCTGATATCAGCCGCGTAATCGGTGCGCTTAATGATGACAACAACATCAATGTTAGCGTTGACGGTCAAGCGATCTTTAGCGCGAAACGTAGTGATTTACGCAAACTTTGGTCTGCAACGAGCTTTGAAATGCAAAAGCTACGTGACAACCCAGCCTGTGCAGAGCAAGAGTATGCAACTAAGACTGATGATAACAACCCGGGTCTTCATGCCAACCTAAGCTTTGATTTGAACGAAGATGTTGCTGCACCATTTATCCTAAAAGGTGCTAAGCCACAGGTAGCTATCTTGCGTGAGCAAGGTGTTAACTCTCATGTTGAAATGGCGGCTGCGTTTAACCGCGCAGGGTTTGCAGCAAAAGATGTTCATATGTCGGATGTGCTATCTGGTAACCTATCGCTTGAAGATTTCCACGGCATGGTTGCTTGTGGCGGCTTCTCATACGGTGATGTACTTGGTGCTGGTGAAGGTTGGGCAAAATCAATCTTGTTTAACGACTTGGCACGCGGTCAGTTTAGCGACTTCTTCAACCGCGATAACACCTTTAGTTTAGGTGTGTGTAACGGTTGTCAAATGCTGTCTAACCTAAAAGAGCTAATCCCAGGCAGTGATTTGTGGCCGCACTTTGTGCAAAACAAATCAGAGCGTTTTGAAGCGCGCGCCAGCTTAGTTGAAGTTCAAAACAGCCCATCGCTATTCTTAGATGGTATGGCGGGCTCTGTTATGCCAATCGCTGTTTCACACGGTGAAGGTCATGCTGAGTTTAAGAACCAGCAAGCTGTAGATGCTGCACTTGCTAGTGGCACCGTTGCACTGCAATATGTTGATAACCACGGTCAAGTTACTGAGCACTACCCAGCGAACCCTAATGGGTCTGTCGCTGGTATTACTGGCTTAACGACAACTGATGGTCGTGTGACTATCATGATGCCACATCCTGAGCGTGTATTCCGCGCTGTAGCGAACTCGTGGCGTCCAGATGAGTGGCAAGAAGACAGCCCTTGGATGCGCATGTTCCGCAACGCACGCGTTAATGTAGGTTAAGCGAAAGCAACATACTCTAAAAGGCTACTTCGGTAGCCTTTTTTATT
>CAKZQF010000174.1 GCA_937139475.1 uncultured Gammaproteobacteria bacterium
TTCCACATGTCCATGCTGACGATCTCGACCTTCTGCCGGTCTTTCAGCTTCATCAGGTAGTTGGTCACCACGTCCTGGCGGCGGGTGGCCAGCAGGTCGAGCAGGGTTCGCTCCTCAATGTTGGTCAGAATGCAGCGGTAGCGCTTGTTCAGGTATAGCTCGTCAATGCCCAGGATGCGGGGCGTCTCGAAGCGGTGCCAGCGCCCCAGGAACTCGGCGCGGGCGTTGAAGATGTCGCGCACCGTCTTCTCGTCCAGGCCGGTCTGTGCCGCCACAAAGGTGTAGGGGTGGTTGAAGGATTCCTTCTCCACGTACTCATGCAGCCGCAGTGTCATACGGAATCCGTCCACCATCTCTGGTAGCTGGGGCCTGAATGTTGTCTTGCAGGCCCGGCAGGTGTATCGGCGGCGGACCACCCAGAGAGTGACCCGCTTGCCGTGGATGGGCAGATCACGATAGGGAACGTCACGCTTGCCGAACCGTACGAACTCACCCTGCACGCCGCACCCCTCGCAGGCTACTGGTGTAGGTGCTTCAAGCCGAAAATGTATGTCTTCATTCTGCTCATCAGAATCCACCAACTGGTACCCAGGAAGGCTTAACGAATTAATCATCTCCCGCCTTGATCAGAAAAACAGGTAGGTGGCGTAACCGGCAATCATCGCCATAGCAAAAATGACTGCTAAAAACGCCGCTAAAAGCTTCAGCGTGAACAAAGAGCGCAACAGAATGAGCTCAGTCAGGCTGGCTCCGGCACTGCCGATGATCAACGCTAGCACCGTCCCGGCACCCACGCCTTTGGCCATCAGAGCCGCTGCCAGAGGTATGACGGCTTCAGCGCGAATATACAACGGCACGCCGATGACAGCGGCAACTGGAATGGCAAAGGGATTATCTGGGCCTGCATACTGCTCCAATAAGTTAGTGGGCATGAAACCATAGACCACGCTGCCAATCGCAATACCGATGAGCAGGTAAGGCAACACATCGATAAAGTCCGACCAAGCTTCCCGCCACACACCACTGTACTTCCCTTCTTTCTTAACCGTGACAGTGGGTTGACTGTCACAGCATTCGCTAGACGTAGAGACTGTTGTCTTCCTATCAGCCCCGCAAGAAGCCGTCTTCGGAGTGGTGTCGCAGCTGTTGGTGCCGCAACTCGATGCGGTCGATGTAGCACTGCACGGGCTTGCTGATGAACTACATCCACTGCTCTCTTGTGTCGCCGTCCGGCGCACATAACGCTCGAAGCCAAGCGTGTGAAGCAGCCATCCGGCACCTACCGCGACCACCAAAGCGGCGAGCACATAGATAGCAGTAAGTGTCCATCCAAACGTGGCAACCAGCAGGCCGACGACGATAGGATTCAGCAACGGAGATGAGAAAAGAAACACCATCATCGGCCCAAAACCGGCCCGTGCCCGAATCAACCCTTTCAACATGGGGATAGTCGAGCAACTACAGAAGGGCGTTATAGCTCCTAAACCAGCAGCAAGAAAATAGCCTCGCTTCCCACTGGAAGTCAGTAACGCTTCCACCTTGGATGGTGGGATGTGACGTTGAAGAACTCCGACCAGCAAGCTAATGCCAATGAATAAAACCGATAGCTCGATAGCGAGAAAGGCGAACATGCCTAGAGCGTCTTGGAGTTGAGGTGACATTCAATATTACTCCTATATTTCTAGTTTTATCGAAATGATGTACGCAGCCTACTTGCGTTTATCCGACCTGTCAACTATAATTCTAGAAACATCGAATTATTGGGGCGTGCTATGGATCACGAAAAGGTTGCAGCCAGCTTAGCTGAGCTAGGGAATAGTCACCGACTGTCCGTGTTCCGCTTTCTGGTCAAAGCTGGCCATGATGGGGCTTCGGTCGGAGATATCCAGAAGGGGCTGGGTATTCCTGCTTCGACGCTATCACATCACCTTGCGCGCATGGCCAAGGTAGGGCTGATCCGGCAGGAGAAACATAGCCGCACGATTGTCTGTATATCCGAGTATGGGCACCTAGAGAATTTGATCGGTTTCTTACAAGAGGAATGTTGTGCAGGTGTTCGGATTGCGCATGAACCAGAACCGCTTTGACGCTTGCCCAGCTCTCGCTGTCCTCCCTAGTCAGCATCGCTATGAAGACTCAGGCGAAGGTGGAAACAGAAAATTGGCAGTAGAGTAGGCTGAAGAGGATCAATCAGATAATCCGCTGAGAAAGATTTTCTTCTTTACATCTTTGGCATTTTATCAACCAGAAATTCCGGATACCCAATTTTTAATGGCACTTTGATGCGCAGTACCTTTTGAATTAGAAATACAAACAGATGGCATTCTTTAACTTATTG
>CAKZQF010000175.1 GCA_937139475.1 uncultured Gammaproteobacteria bacterium
AGCACTTCAAGGGTTTCGCGGTTGTAGCGTTTTGAATGACACACATCACAAGGTACATAAACATCAGGTAGGAAATGCATCTCTACTTTCGTTACCCCATCACCCTGACATGCTTCACAGCGTCCGCCTTTGACGTTGAAACTAAAGCGGCCGGGTTTATAACCGCGTGAACGTGACTCTTGCGTTGCGGCAAATAACTCACGAATTGGTGTGAATATGCCGGTGTAAGTTGCGGGATTTGAACGCGGAGTTCTGCCGATAGGACTTTGGTCAATATCAACGACTTTGTCGCAATGCTCAAGGCCTTCAATACGGTCATGCTCTTGTGGCTCATCATTAACCGCTTTATTAAGTGCGATATGAGCAAGAGGATAGAAAGTATTGTTAATAAGTGTTGATTTACCAGAGCCGGACACACCGGTTACACAAGTGAGTAAGCCCGTTGGAATTTCTAAATCGACATTTTTAAGGTTGTTGCCTTTAGCACCAAAGAGTTTAATCCATTTGTCATTTGGCTTGGTTCGTGTCTTGTTGTACTCAATTTCCCTTGCGCCAGACAGATACTGGCCAGTAATTGAATCTGTATTATCAATAATTTGCTGATATGAACCCTGGGCGATGATTTCTCCGCCGTGTACACCGGCGCCAGGACCGATATCGATAATGTAGTCAGCTGCGCGAATAGCGTCCTCATCATGTTCAACCACGATTACTGTATTACCCAAGTCCCGTAAATGGTTAAGGGTCTTTAACAAACGTTCGTTATCACGTTGATGTAACCCAATCGATGGCTCATCGAGAACATACATCACGCCAACAAGGCCTGCGCCAATTTGGCTAGCTAAACGAATACGCTGTGCTTCACCACCTGATAAGGTGTCTGCGCTGCGCGATAAGCTTAAATAATTAAGGCCTACGTTGACTAAAAAACCTAAGCGGTCACGAATTTCTTTAAGGATTTTCTCTGCGATTTGTGCTTTTTGACCGGTAAACTCAAGTTTATCGAAAAACTCCATGCTATCGCCAATAGAGTACTCAGCGATTTCAGGTAAATTAGTGCTACCAATAAACACATTACGGGCTTCCAGGCGCAATCGGCTACCGTCACAACTTGGACAAGACTGCTGATTAAGATACTTGGTTAATTCTTCACGCACCGCGTTAGACTCAGTCTCGCGGTATCGTCTGTCCATGTTGTTAATGATCCCTTCAAAAGGGTGATTACGGACCACGACATCGCCGCGATCGTTCATGTATTTAAATTCGAGCGATTTGGTGCCGCTACCAAAGAAGATACGCTTGCGCTGTTCATCGGTTAGTGAATTAAAAGGTGCTTCAAGATCAAAGCCATAATGCTCACTCAAGGAAGTTAACATTTGGAAATAGTAAAAATTACGACGATCCCAGCCGCGGATAGCGCCGCCAGCAAGACTCAGTTCTTCATTAACCACGATGCGTGCTGGGTCGAAAAATTGTTTAACCCCTAAACCGTCACAACTGCCACAAGCGCCTGCTGGGTTGTTAAACGAAAACAAACGTGGTTCAAGCTCAGCCATTGAATAGCCACATTGACCACAGGCAAAGTTAGCCGAGAACAAAATTGGTTCAATATCGCTATCTTCATCCATTGGCACGATAGTCGCGACACCGCCAGATAAATCTAAAGCGGTTTCAAAGGATTCTGCTAAGCGCTGCTGTAAATCATCACGTACTTTAAAGCGGTCAACAACCACTTCAATGTCATGTTTCTTTTGTAATTCAAGGGTTGGTGGATCGGATAAATCACACACTTCACCATCGATACGCGCGCGAATAAAACCTTGCGCGGCTAGATTGTCGAGTAGTTTGGTATGTTCACCTTTACGTTGCTGTACCACTGGCGCAAGCAGCATTAACTTGCTGCCTTCTGGTAAAGACAACACTTTATCGACCATTTGGCTAATGGTTTGCGCCGCAAGTGGTAAGTCATGGGTTGGACAACGTGGCTCACCAACACGGGCAAACAACAGACGTAGATAATCGTGGATTTCGGTAATAGTACCTACAGTTGAACGTGGATTATGTGACGTTGATTTTTGCTCAATGGATATCGCAGGGCTTAAGCCTTCAATTGAGTCGACATCAGGCTTTTCCATCAATGATAAAAATTGACGCGCGTAGGCAGAAAGAGACTCAACATAGCGACGTTGACCTTCGGCATAGAGGGTGTCAAACGCTAAAGAGGATTTACCCGAGCCAGAAAGCCCTGTAATAACAATGAGCTTATCGCGTGGGATAGTAAGGTCAATGTTTTTTAAATTGTGGGTGCGTGCGCCCCGTACTTCAATCTGATCCATGAATTATACTTCTATGCCGATTATCAAACGTGCAATTATTGCATAAATTCAGCTGCTTTTGTCGAAAATTTCAAATGCTAACGTCACAGTTGGCTAAATCTAAAAATGATTTAACGCAATTTATCACGGGTTAAATTTAACGGAATGTTGGGGATGAAAAAGCGAGCGTGTTACAATCCGTTTTTTTGCAATGAGTCTTGATTTTTCGATGAGTAATATCAGTGGTTTAAATTCGACCGAAAAGCGCGCCGCGGTTTCACTAGCCTTAGTTTTTGGCTTGCGTATGCTTGGTCTATTTATGATTATGCCGGTTTTTGCAATATATGGTCAGTCGCTTGAGGGGTATTCCCCAATGTGGGTTGGCATTGCTATCGGTGCATATGGTTTAACTCAAGCTTTACTACAAATCCCTATGGGCATGCTGTCAGACAAGTTTGGTCGCAAACCTATTATTCTTATTGGTCTGGTTATTTTCTGTATCGGTAGCTTAGTTGCTGCATACAGCGAATCAGTGGTTGGCGTGACCATCGGCCGCGCCATTCAAGGCATGGGAGCGATTGCCAGTACCGTATTGGCCCTTGCCGCGGATGTCACCCGTGATGAGCAGCGCCCTAAGGTAATGGCAACGATTGGTATGTGTATCGGTCTATCTTTTGCTGTGTCACTTATTCTTGGGCCTGTGCTGGTGGACAGTATTGGCCTTGCTGGTCTCTTTAACTTAACCGCTGCCTTGGCCTTGGCAGGCATGCTGGTGGTGTTATTTATAGCGCCAAATGCGGTGAGCAAAGCACCAAAAGGTGACACTCGCGCTGCGCCTGAACTTATTGCAGCCATGCTGAAAGATGGGCAATTGTTGCGCTTAGATGTTGGTATTTTTGTGCTTCATTTAGTGATTACCTCCGTATTTGTGGTATTGCCACTGATGCTACTAAATCTTGATTTTGCTACCAGTGATCACTGGCAACTGTATTTCCCAACCTTAATGTTATCGTTTTTCTTGATGGTGCCACTAATTATTATTGGCGCTAAAAACGAGAGCATGAAGCAGATGTATCGCTTATCATTATTGCTGCTAGCTGGCGCATTGGTGATGATGTATTTCCTGCAAGATTCATTTGTAGGCTTGTTTGTTGCGGTCATTGTGTTCTTCACCGCGTTTAATTATTTGGAAGCATCCTTACCATCGCTAATCGCCAAATTTGCACCGGCGGGTAAAAAGGGCACTGCAATGGGGATTTACTCATCTAGCCAATTTTTTGGTGCATTCTGGGGTGGCATTTTAGGTGGTGTCTGTTATCAATATTTTGGCCTATCCGGCGTATTTATCACTTCTACTGTCTTAGTGTTGTTGTGGTGGGTTTATACCGCTGGTATGGTTAATCCTCAGGTGTTAAAAACTTATACGTTAGATGCTAACGCAGATGACCATGATAGTGCCGAAACTATGGCTCAGCATTTAATGGCACTAGAGGGCGTTAAAGAAGCGGTGGTTATTTTTGATGATAAAGCCGCTTATCTAAAAGTAGATGCCAAGGTGTTTGATATGAGTAAGGCACGCACGGTATTACTCGCTGGCACAAACTAGCATGACGAACACGCTCTATCTGAGTAGGGCGCGTTTAACCATTCAAAAGCAGAGGCGATATGGTGTATCTGAACGTCTCAGATTGATTTTAGATAGGGTTATGGCTGTCACTGCTATTATCGTTTAATGGCATTAAGTTATAGAGGCTATCCTGCATATTAATGACTAAATGCTGCAACAAGTATTTTTGGATCGCTAACTATAGTGCGGGTCAAATGAGTAATAACTTGCCATTGGCGGTGTTTTAAAAGCGACAAACCATTTAAGATTATTTGTTTTCGGCTCTGCCAAATAGAACTGGTAACGTGAGCGAGTGTTTCTTCGTTTAATTGATAGCTGGAAATCACGGACTTACGAAAGTTAAGTTCATCAGTTAAACGATGTTGTAGATGCATTGTTCCCCATTTAGCTGAGGCAAAAATATTTACCCCTTTCCCACAATGTACTGTTATTTTATTGCTAAAGATGATTTTCGGCTGTTGCTTTGCGATATCTAGCCAGAACAGATAATCTTCACCGGCAAATCGTAAGTTTTCCTTAAATCTCAATTCAGAAAAGCCATCTATTTTAAATCCGACAGTAGGCGTACCTATTAGATTGCCAACGAGTATTTGTTGGATCATATCTTTTTCATAGCAATATAAGTTTTGCCCCAATGAACTATGCTCATCGAGTTGAAGCTTTTGCCCTCGCTCAAATGCGCCAATTGTTTGGCCAGGTTGAAAGAAGTTAGCGAAGTAGAATTGCGCTCCTAGCTCAAAGGCCTGCATCATCAGGCTAATGTGATGCTCTTGCCATATATCATCAGAGTCTAAAAAGGCAACGTATTGGCCATTATTGTTTGCGTAGGCCAAGCCCACGTTGCGAGCTCGGGAAACCCCTTGATTTTCTTGCTTTATGATATGAAGTTTACTGATGAGCGTATTAGACAAGTCATTTATTTCGTT
>CAKZQF010000176.1 GCA_937139475.1 uncultured Gammaproteobacteria bacterium
GCCAAATCGTTATCGGTAAAGAGTACAAAGACAATTTTTAATTTTTCACGAACTGCTACGGCTAATTCGCCCGCCGTCATTAAGAAACCACCGTCACCAACAACAGCACACACCGGAGTATCTGGCTTGGTGAGCTTAGCAGCTATTGCCGATGGCAGTGCAAAGCCCATTGCCGACCAACCGTTGGTCATGATTTGCTTGCCAAAAGCAGGGGTTGGCCACTTCTGCCCAATAAGGTGAATGTGCGCGCCAACATCACAGGTCATAATTCCATCTTGTGGAAACTTATCACGCAGGATATCCAGTGCCGCTGTTGGCCCAAAAGCATCGTTCTTTGGTGACATACGAGCAAACATGTCTGACTTGCGAATCGCTAAAGCAGTTAGATCCCAATCTTTTTCATTACACTCAGTGGCAGCTAGCGCGTTGACTGACGCTGTAATATTGCCCACAACATCCAGGGCCAACGTATATTCACTGGTATCTAGATCCGTGGCCACAATATCTACCCCAACCACTGGTACATTGGGTATCCAGTCTTCATAGTTAAATTCAATTTCATCGTAGCCAATGCTTACAACTAAATCTGCCTGCTGATGTGTTTGTCCCACCACATCGCTAAGCGCATGGAATAAAACACCGGCATAGTTAGGATGGTTTTCGGCTAAAATGCCTTTAGCCATTGGCGTGAGAACCACTGGTACTTTAAATTTCTCAATCAGTGCTTTAATCGACTCTTCAATACCTTCAGTGGCAGCGCGCATACCCAGCGCAATCACAGGTTTTTTAGCCTCGGCAAACAATGTTTGCATCTGGGTGAGCTTATCAGCATCAGCCGCCTCGCTGGCGCGTACTTCTAATGGCGCTATTGTACTTGCCTCGGTCACTTGCGCACTCATCGCTTGCGGTAGGCCGATATGAACTGGCCCAGGCACACCTTCTTGCGCAACACGTGCCGCATCAAAGATAATCTCTCTTACGCGATCCGCTTCAAGACGCGTGGTCTTTTTAGTCAGCGGCTTGAAGATTGCCTGATGATCAACATTCATTTGCACAATACGATCACGCTTATCAGCGGCAAACTCATCGGTTAGGGCAATCACAGGAGAGCGATCTAGTAATGCACTACCCACACCCGTTGATAAATTGGTAGCGCCAGGGCCAAACGTACCGAAACATACACCCGGTGCACCTGATAAGCGACCACAAACATCAGCCATAAACCCAGCGCCACCTTCGTGGGTTGCTAGTACAAATTCAATACCGTCGGTTTGGCGCAGCGCTTCCATGTAATCGACCCAGCCGCCACTTGGCACACCAAATACATGTTTAACACCTAAATCTCTTAATGCCTCTACCACTTGTAGTGCAACGTTTTTCTTACTCATAATTTTTACCAATCAACTGTTGGAAGTGGCAGTACTCGCCACTTCAAGTATGGGGGCTTACACCTTAGCGTAGCCAGATGCATTGCTATGGACGCTGGCAACAGGATCTAACCCTGCCATTTGCAGTAGACTTAACACACTGTCATTAAACTCTTGTGCTCGTTCATAAAATGCTGAATGGCC
>CAKZQF010000177.1 GCA_937139475.1 uncultured Gammaproteobacteria bacterium
GGGGGCCTGTGGAAGAACCGACAAATTTGACAAGTTTGTTCGTGAGACCGAAATATGGTCAATTCTGATGCTCATGGTCGCGCCAAAAATGCTGTTTCACATGCTCCTCCAACAACCTCGCCATCGCATCCACATCAATTTTCCCACTGCTTTTCTTGAAGCTATAACGGCCAGTGAACAGCGTATGTGTCCAGGCAATCGGTGAGATTCGGGTAAATTCATCGATTACCTCTTGGGAGGCACCGCTGGTCAGCATCCTTTGGTACACGGCATTCAGGATCATGCTGTTGTAGGCAACGATACAATTGGCGACTAATCTGGCGGCGTGGGCACTGACCCGGTTTTCGACGATTCTTTTTCCTTGGAATATGCCGTTGTAAGTCTTTCTGATATTGCTCTGAAGCTGGTGATAGGCCTCTGTACGATTACGGGCGCTTCGGATCGCTTTCCTGAGCTCCATATCGTCAATCAGGTTGAGAACATGGGTACTCTTGAAGATGGCGTTGTATTCAAACAGTGCCGCTTTGAGCCTGGCGTAACGGGCATGGGAGTTAAGCTTGCGAATGATATTGCTCTGGGTGTTCTCCTGCATGATGAGTGAAAGCAATACTCGCATGACACCTCGACGTTGAGAGCGAATGCGATCAGCATTGATCACGCCCTTGGGTTTGAGAATGCCGGTATCGTAGTCCAACGGTTTTGCAATATAGATATCGTCGGCAGCGTCCCGCACATTTTTGATGCTGGGGACATAATCCACATCGATGGAATCCAGCGTAACAAAATTCAACTTGTTCAATGAATGGTTATCACCCGTCACCATGTGGATATCAATGTCGGTCTTGTTATTGTAGATCATGTCGTATAACGAGTGCCCTTCGTATTCGTTCAGGCCGATATTTTTGGCATTGACCGCCACGTAGTTGGCGAGCAACGTGTAGAGTGAAATACCTCGGCCTTTGCCCAGGTGTTTTCTGGAATAGCGCGACTGGATCGTGCTGTCTGTGGTCGCAAATTTTTGCCCGTCAGCGTCGGCCAGTATTTTGTCATCCATCAGGTTCCATTGGTTGAATATGGGCAACGAATGAATGTGGTTACTGACAATTTCATTGGCAGCGCACAGCGTATCCACCCGCACGAAATCTTCACGCATCGCGCGCAACTGGCTGATTTCAAGATCCGACATGTCGGCCATTTTCAGTGCGCCGAACCCAAACGCTTCCGACAACAAGCAGGCGTTTATCGCCAACGGTAACGGCTTTTTACGCTTGGTATAGCGATCTTTCATGTGGGTAAAACCGCTCCACATCCCGATCCGATCGCCGATGAACATGACGATGTTGGCAATGTCGACTTTGGGCAGATTTTTGAAGAAAGCGTCATCCAGCTTTTCGACACTATCATAGAGCAAGCTCCAGTATTGTTGCCCGGTCTTGGTTTCTCGAATACTAAATCCAGGATTGTTATTCTCGCGAATATTGTGAGTCGTTCGCTCCCAGGCTTCATTCAGCTCCTGAAGCGCCTCATCAAGTCGCTGGTCGCAGTAGATGGGTATCTTGGAATAGCCAAATTCCGCCGCGATCTGCTCAACATCATCTACCAGCGCATCGTCCACCAAATCGGCATCAATATCACAGTAGGAGACACTGTCATTGCAATAGAGGCGGCCCCGTTCAATTTCATGGTAAACCTTCTGGTAAACAAAGAACTCGAACAGATACGGATCAATGTGAGCGTCATTCGGCTCCCGCTTTAAATACGGATTCATGTTCTTGGGAACCGTAAACCCCAGGTCATCGCAGATTTTCAGGTCTGATGGGCCTTTGCCGCTGACATAGTGCGCTTTCAGTACCTTGATCAATTCGCCGATGTAGCTATTGTCTTTGTAGTACTCCAACTTGACCGTTGTAAATATCGGACGTAGGTACAACGAAAATATGCGAGACGATTTGCCGTAGTACTCCCACAAGGCGGCTTTCTTATCGAAGGATTTGCCTTCCAGAAATTCAGCCATGGCCGAAAACTGTTCTTTGGGTAACATGCTGTAGGCCGCTTCATTC
This sequence comes from uncultured Gammaproteobacteria bacterium, assembly GCA_937139475.1. Taxonomy (GTDB): domain Bacteria; phylum Pseudomonadota; class Gammaproteobacteria; order Enterobacterales; family Psychrobiaceae; genus Psychrobium. The sequence goes on from CAKZQF010000177.1 coordinate 2,061, forward strand.
AGTTCGTCCTGGCTCAAATCTGGGTTACGGTTTGGAAACCACTTCAAAAACTTCGCCAGCTTCGGAAAATCGGTCACCACCTGGGAGCTATGTTCCATGTGGGCCATCGAAGCATAGGTCTTGCCAGCATCCATAATCGCGCGCGTGTGATAGCAAAAACTTACGATCAGATTGTCCATGATCTGCTGGTAGCGGTGATAAACAAAGCACAGCGCATAGAGCCATTGTTGCGGTTTACTTAGTCGGCGTAACCGGGACGCGGCATACTGCTCGGCAACGTCGGCGTAGTAGCGAATAGCGTTTTTTGCCAGGCCCAGCGATGGTATAAATTCCTTGGCAAACTCATACAGTTCCTCAATCCGCAGGGCTTTATCCACTTCCGCTTTTACTGCCGTATACTGAAAGTCTTTCTGATCGGCCCGGATGATATTGAGCGCCGTGATACCATCATGTCGATGCACCAGCGCCATAAGCTGGCCGCTGATCGGCAACGGGATAGATGAAATAGCATTACTAAGCCGCTGTTCCTCGGCGGCAAACGCGTGACTGAACATGTCCTGGAATGTTCGATAGGACGGAATGATTAATTTCTGGTGGTCGAAATATGCCAGTAACTGCCGGAATGCACTGTGCCCTTTGGGATAGTAGCGTAATAAAAGACTGATGTGGGATTCGATTTCAGCCGTATATTGCGGCGACCAGTTTCGGTAACCGAAAAGCGCAAGGATCGCCTGGCGTTGTTTACGAGCATATTCACGAGAAAGGCTTCCTGAAGTCTGCGCGACATCCGCATCGTTGTAATAGGTTGCAACGATATACTGAACATCGCTGCTGACCTCGTTGAGTGAAACGTTGAAAAACTGCTGTTTGGCCTTGAAATAGCCCAGTTGAAGAATGAAGTGGATACGGGTCCGGGTATTGCGAAACTGCTCAAGTGCAGCGCGTTCTGCCGGACTTAAAGAAAAGTACAGGCCCTGTTCATGGGTATTGAAATCAGGGCGAGCATATAACTCCTCGACTTCCGCGTTGGATAGCAATTGAATGCGTTCGATGTTTTCCATAGCGAGTGCCGCTTCAATGCAGCCAGGTCGTCAGACACATTAAATCATCTCGCGCCCATCGAGGTGATTCACCGGCACCATCCGCTTGTGCAGGACACCGAAAACCACCAACTGTTGCTCATGAAGCACGTAATAAATGACATGACTGACATGGGGAAAGCTCGACACTTCTGTTCCAACGTCTGGCCTGGACTTTCCCAAAGAGGGTGTTTCCGCCAGCAGACAGATGGTTTGCCGGAGTTCGGACAGGTATTTTTGCGATTGCGCTTCGCCCCATCGTTCCAACGTGAAATGGCGAATTTCGATGAGGTCAGATTGGGCGTCCGGGGTTAGGCGGTAATTTGGCATAGTAATGGGCGGAGTTAATGATCCTTGGGAACGTCGATAATGCCATCGGCGATACCCCGAGCCAGCATTTCCATGAGTTTGGCGAAACGACAAAAGCCATCGTACTGCTGGCAGATGTAATCCATTTGGATGCGTGACGTACTGTCCATCACCCGCTTGAACCCATCCATATAGTCATAGCAATTTTGCAATATTTGCTCATCCCCGGTTTCAGTAAGAGGAAACCGGAGGGCGTAGTCGTGGATGATCTTCACCATCTGAAGTTGCTCTGCATTAAGCTCGACAGCAGACATATTGCTTCCCCAAGAAATTTTAGCGTCTAATCGTGATGACCTGATTCCAATTCACTAAAGAATGCCTCACCATCAACAGTGTTGCCTGCTCCGATATCCGCTTTGGCTTGAGCAGCCCTTGACTGCAACAGCCTCAACTTGAGTGCTTCAATACTTTCGTACTCATCCATTGAGATAACCACAGCAACGGGCTTGCCGTTTTTATTGATCTGGATTGGCGCACGTTGCGCTTTAAGCAGCAGGTCACCAAACTGGGTTTTAGCTTCATTGGCAGAAAGTGCGTCCATTGTCTGGCTCCTCACTATAAATCGTTCGATTCGTTTAGTATATGCGAACCAAACGATTTTTGTCAAAACTCCAACACCGCTAACTTGTTTTCCATCGGCTTATTTTGGGTGGTTGCGGGCCAAAGCAATCTTTTACCCTTCGCGGCATACTGGCTATAATTCACCGTACCTAGATACGGCATTAGCGAGTCATTATGTATACCATCAGCCAACTTGCCAGGTCTGCAGGCGTCAATGTCGAAACCATCCGCTATTACGAGCGTCGTGGTCTTATCGAACAGCCCGACAGGCCAACCGAGGGGTACCGCCGCTATCCGGAAACCACTTTAAACCGGATCCGTTTTATTAAGCGTGCGCAGGAGCTGGGGTTCTCCCTGGAGGAGATTACGCATCTGATGGCGCTTGGCGAATCCCCCTGTGAGCAAGTACAAGGTATGGCGGCGCAAAAGCTTGCCAGCGTGAGGGCCAAGTTGGACGATTTACGCCGACTGGAAATCGTCCTCAATGATTTGTTGAACCAATGTGCCGCCAATCCGGACCTGGCTCATTGCCCCATTATCGAATCTCTTCTCCCCGAGAATAAAAAAGCGTTCTGAATTTTTATTGACTCCGTACCTTGGTACAGCGCTTAGACTGACTTCATTAGAACAGATCTAGTGGAGTAAGCCATGCAAAAAAATGATTCCCAGTTGCCATTGATTGGCGGTATTGCCGCTGCCATCGGTGCCGGGTTGTGCTGCGTCGGTCCTTTCCTGTTGCTGACACTGGGTATCAGCGGTGCCTGGATCGGCAACCTGACCCTGCTCGAACCCTATCGGCCCCTATTTATTGCCGCCGTGCTGGCTCTATTCGGCTGGGCGGGTTGGAAGGTCTACCGTCCCGTCGAGGCTTGCGAGCCGGGCACTGCCTGTGCGATTCCACAAGTGCGTAAACGTCGACAGGTAATTTTCTGGATTACCGCGATCGTAGCCTTGGTACTCGTTACCAGCACCTACTGGATTCCCCTGATTGCCTGAATACACATGAGGACTACCCAATGAAAAAAATCCTGATCACTTTCACACTGCTCCTTGCAAGTTTATCTGTCTGGGCTAAACCGCAAATCGTCACCTTGGATCTGCCTAGCATGAACTGCGCCATGTGTCCCATCACGGTAAAAAAGGCGCTGACCAAGGTGGAAGGCGTGTCCAGCGCCGAGGTCAGCTATGAGAAAAAGGAAGCGGTGGTGACTTTCGATGACGCCAAGACCACTGCCGAGGCGTTGGTTAAGGCTACAACCAACGCCGGTTACCCCTCCACGATCAAGGAGTAACGGCCATGGAAACGCTGATCCGCCTTCTCACCCGCATCGGCGACAAGGTCGGTTCCCTAGGCGCACTGGTGTCCGCCATGGGTTGCGCCATGTGCTTTCCCGCCATCGCCAGCTTGGGCGCGGCCCTTGGTCTCGGCTTTCTCAGTCAATGGGAAGGCTTGTTTGTCAATACGCTATTGCCGCTGTTCGCCTGGATTGCCCTGGTTTTGAATGGCCTGGGCTGGTTCAGTCACCGGCAGTGGCACCGCAGTCTGCTGGGCATGGCCGGCCCGATCCTGCTGCTGTTGTCGCTTTACCCTTGGTTCCAGTACGGCTGGAGCTCCTATGTCACTTACTCAGCCCTGGTACTGATGGTGGCGGTTTCGCTCTGGGATATTTTTTCACCTGCCAACAAGCGCTGCATTGATGAAAGCTGCGCCGTGCCAACGCACAAAGCCAACTAAAGAGATACACATGATTACACTGTCCATTACCGGCATGACATGCGCAAGCTGTGCGAACCACATACAGGACGCCCTGATCGCCATCAGAGGCGTCAGCAACGCCAGGGTTTCTTATGAGCAGGCCAGTGCCACTGTCGCTATTAAAAAAGAGACCGAAACCAACGCTGAAGTAAAAGAACAGGTCTTGATCGATGCCATCGAGGCGTTAGGCTATAGCGCCAAAGTGGTGGCGCCAGATTGCTGCAATAACACCGGGGTCGCCAAAGACAAAAACACCGATGAACTGCATGTAGCCATCATTGGCAGTGGTTCAGCCGCCTTCGCCTGCGCCATCAAATCCGCAGAGCGGGGAGCCAGAGTTACCATCATTGAGGCGGCCGACGTGATCGGCGGCTGTTGTGTCAATGTCGGTTGCGTACCCTCGAAAATCCTGATCCGCGCCGCGCAATTGGCCGAGCAACAGCGCAGCAACCCATTTGAAGGATTGGAAAATCATATCCCGATCCTCGACCGTGCTCAGCTGGCCAGGCAGCAAACGGCGCGTGTCGAGGAACTGCGCGCCGCCAAATATCAACACATTCTCGATACCAACCCCAAGCTGTCACTGGTGCGCGGTTTCGCTTCGTTCAAAGACGCCCATTCACTGGTCGTTCGTCATGACGATGGATTTGAACAGGTACTCAGCGCCGACCGTTTTCTGATCGCCACCGGCAGCCAGCCTGCGATACCGCCCATTCCTGGACTCGCCCACGGGTCTTCACAGAAAGTGCCTTACTGGACCTCAACGGAAACCCTGTTTGCCGAAGAACTGCCGGAGCATCTGGTGGTGATCGGTTCTTCTGTGGTGGCCGTGGAGCTGGCTCAGGCCTACCGCCGACTGGGATCGAACGTCACCATTCTGGCTCGCAGCAGCCTGCTGTTCCGGGAGGAGCCACTGCTGGGCGAGGGGCTGACAACTGCCTTCGAGCGGGAAGGCATCCGCGTCCTGGATCATACTCAGGCCAGTCAGGTTCATTTTGAAGACAGCGAATTTATTCTCGATACCAACCAGGGGATGGTCCGTGGCGACAAACTGTTGGTGGCCATCGGTCGCTCGCCCAATACCCGTGGGCTTAATCTCGATGCCGCCGGCGTCTTCACAGAGCCAAATGGCGCTATCCGGGTCGATGAACGCATGGCAACCTCGGTCCCCCACATCTATGCCGCCGGCGATTGCAGCAGCATGCCGCAATTGGTGTACGTCGCGGCTGCGGCCGGCAGCCGGGCCGCTGTCAACATGACCGGCGGCGAAGCCCGTCTGGATCTGTCTGCCATGCCTGCCGTGATCTTCACCGATCCCCAGGTGGCCACCGTGGGCCTGTCGGAGCAGGAGGCGCATGTGCGCGGCATCGAAACCGACAGCCGGGTATTGCCGCTGGAAAACGTACCCCGGGCGCTGGCGAATTTCGACACCCAGGGCTTTATCATGCTGGTGACGGAAGCCGGCACCAACCGGCTGATTGGTGCCCAGGTGCTGGCGCATGAAGGTGGTGAAATCATCCAGGCGGCCGCGCTCGCTATACGCAACCGGATGACAGTGGTTGAAATGGCAGAGCAGTTGTTCCCCTACCTGACCATGGTCGAGGGGTTGAAGCTGTGCGCCCAGACCTTCAGCAAGGACGTCAAGCAACTGTCCTGCTGCGCGGGCTGAGCCATCAATCAGAATGAAAAGTAATACTGGAACCGATGGCACAATCCTGTTTCCGCTGAGTATTTCGCAACTGGCCGAGGCCGCGTGCACCACGGTGCATACCGTTCGCAGTTATCTTTCCGAGGGACTACTCGAATGTGCCTCACACACCGACGCCGGTTATCGTCTCTTTGACCGTGGCGCGCTGGATCAGTTGCGGATCATCCGCGCCGCCCGCGAAGCGGGACTCCTGGTGCGGGATATCAAACCTCTGATCTCAGCTTTGAATGCCGGAGATAAAACTGCCGCCTGCGAAACCATAGCTGTATTGCAGGTGAAAATCGCTGAAAAACGGTCGCGATTGCGGGAGCTGGATGAACGGCTCATGACGCTTGCACGTATCGGCTGATGCTCCCGAGGCCGAACATTATTCGCTACTCGTTCGGGAAACCGTCTTCAGATTGTGCAGGCAGCGGGTAGTTCCGCACTGGCGCGACAAAGGGTTGGATCAACAGGCGATCCAGGCGCAGATCACGACGCTCGCGAAACTGGTTGATGCCGATGGTCATATCCAGATGGCCATCGTGGGGCTGTGCCCGATAGGTGCCCAACAGCCGATCCCACCACGGCAGATTGAATCCGAAATTGGAATTGGTCTCTTCGGGATACCAGGAATGATGGACCCGGTGCATATCCGGCGTGACGACAAGCCAACGCAACCACCGATCCAGTCGCGCCGGGATGCGCACATTGCCGTGGTTGAACATCGAGGTGGCGTTAAGGAGTATTTCGAAGAGCAATACGGCGGCGACCGGAACGCCCAGCATCAGGATGACGCCGGCCTTGATGACCATTGAGAGCAGGATTTCCAATGGATGAAATCGCAGTCCAGTGGTAACGTCAAAATCCTGATCTGCGTGGTGCAGTCGATGCAAACGCCACAAGGCAGGCACCGCATGAAACAAGACGTGCTGTACCCAGATGACAAAATCCAGCGCCAAAACACCGATGATCAGCTTCAGCCAGGGCGCCCATTCCGAAAGAGGCGCCAGTTGGAACAGGCCCCAGCCTTGTGTTTCCACGAACAAAGCGACACCGACGGCGGCGCCCGGAAAAATCAGACGGAGCAGCAGGCTGTTCAGTGCAATGATGCCGAGATTATTCACCCAGCGGTAAGGCTTGGCGACTTTGAGCGGGCGCCGGGGCGCCATGATTTCCCACAATGCCATCAAAACGAATATCCCGACAAAAGGTATTAAGCGCAGCAGCGGCTCTTGTTCAAGCCAGCCGGTCATTGCAGATCCTCGTTATGTTCCGCTTGTGCTGAAACAAACAACAAGTCTTTCTCGACCCAAATCGTCATTTTTAACCCCTTGGCATAAAGAACCAGGGGCTTTTCACCTTTATCGGTAAGCGGCAATGGCGAAAACGCTTGTGGGTCATAGGCCGTTTCATACAAGGTCACGAGTTGGCCTTGCGCATCGAGGTAACGCAATTGCGCTGCGGTAATCCCCTGAATGGAACAGTACCGCCCACCGAGTAAACGCTTCTCGCCCAAGGGGAACACTTGGGAATTTATCGGGTTAAAATCCAACTGGGCAAAGAAGTGGGCTATTTCGGCCATGGAACTGGATTTCAGCTCCAGAGGTTTCATCTTCAAGTGATTTCTCGCCACTTCCTGGGCAATGCTTTCGGGAAGGTTAATATCTTGATTCCAGATCCGGGGCAATGCCAGGACGGCAAACAAAGCCGCTGCAATGATCAGCATTGCATAATGTTTCGACACGAACCGAGTAGCCGGCGCGGAGGGCTGAGCGCCGGCATTGATGCCTGGATCGGTGGCGACATCAGTATCGACCGGATCGGTGCGCAAAAGGCGCTTTTGCAAGCGGGCCAGTTGCTCGGGCGTCAACGATTCCTTCTCGAACCGTTGCGCGATACATTCTCGCAATGGCTTACGACTCATGTTTCCCACCCCTCATGGATCTGACATCGTGCAATGGCATGGCAATCGTGAGCTTTTTGCGGATGCGGTGGATACGGGACAAAACACTGCCCCGAGGCTGTTCCAGTTCGGTGGCAATTTCTTGTGCGGTAAACCCCTCAACCGCCCATAAATACATCAACTCCCGTTCAAGGGGATCAAGCAATCGCCAGACCTGCTCCAGCGTTTGCTCATCGATTACCATCTGCTCCAGTGTGCGTACATCAAAATCCAGTAAGTCCTGTTCATCCAACTCGACCGTTAAGCTGTGGCGTTGTTGCCGATAGTCGTCAATAAACTGATTGTGCATGATTTTTCGCACGTAGCGCATGGTGCTGGCTGGGGCCTGTGTTTGACGCAGATATTTTTCCAGGGCGGTTTGCAACAGATCATAGGCGCGATCCCGCTCTCCCGTGAGTGACAGGCCATAACGATATAGTCGATTCAATTCATCGGCACTGAACAGTGCCTGGTCACCCGGCGTATTCCCATCCGATGAATGGTCTTTAGTCATGATGAAACCCTGTTACCCAGCCGCGTTGAATGGCCTCTTTCAGTGTTTGAACGACACAAGGTTCCAGCGCGACGATGTCGGCAAAAGATTGGCCGCTATCAATCGCCCGAACCAGGTCATACATCTGCCTGTCAATGCCACTCGGCTGTGGCCGATAAGCCGCTCGCTCAACCACCACATACTGAAGGGCCTGCTCCACGGTCAAGGGGGGAAGTGCGTCCACGTCGGTCTGATGCATGACCCAAATGTCCACGACTGGCCATTGAGCGGCAATGACTGCGACATCTGGCGCCAGGGTAAACCGCACATCGGGCTGTTGTTCCCCGGTCAGCCGGGCAAAGCGCGAGAAATCAAAGCCCGTGCGATTGGCCGCATAGTATGCGCGTTGAAGCAGCCACTCCAGCCGTGCCATATCGCCCAGATAGGGTACTGTCTGTAAGGGATCGCCGGGGGCCAGCCGCTGATCGATGAAGTCGGGGAGCATCTCCCCATAATCATTCAAATCCAGGCTCGATGACGGGAGGGTACGGCAATACTGTAGCGCCAGTTGATTGAAACAACGTTCGCCCACCAGCATCCGGCAAACGGCAAAGGTTTGTTGGAGAACCGATAACAGCGTTTGTTCGGTATTGTTGCGATAAACCACCAACGCCTGTTCGGCGGACAAGCCACCGGCACCCTGGACCCGCGCTTTTAATGCACCGTCGTTACCCTGCATGGCCTGGTAGTAGTCGTGTTGCAGCGCCCTCAGTGTCATGACTGTTCTGCCTCCAATGTGCCCTGGCGATGTTTGCACAAAGCTGAAGCATGGTAGCCAGCTGCTTCGCGTTGCTCCGCCATCAGCACCGACCAGGGTGGCAAATCGTGATCCCATTCGATCAGGGTCGCCACTTGCCCCCAGCGCTGCAGCGCGTAGTCATAGAGCGCCCAAACGGGTTCGGCCACCGGGTGATTGTGGGCATCCAGCAGAAAGCCATCCTTTTCCTGATAACCGGCCAGATGGATTTCCCGGATGCGTTGCCTGGGCAGGCAGTCAATGATCTCCCGGGCATCCTGGCCGTGGTTGATCTGATTAACATACAGATTGTTGAGATCAATCAGCAGCAGGCAATCGGCCCCTTCCGCGATCCGCGCCAAAAACTCGCCCTCGCCGAATACCGATTCCCGGTAGCTCAGGTAGGACGAAACATTTTCAATGAGGATCTGCTCGCCGAGAAAATCCTGCACCCGGCGGATGCGTTCGATGAAATGCTGCACGGCTTCATCGGTAAACGGCAGGGGACAGAGATCGTGGTAATGGTGCCGACGAAAATGGCTGAAGCACAGATGCTCGGAATACCAAGCGGCGCCACATTGCGCCTTGAGCCGCTTGATCTTGGCGAGATAGTCCAAATCCAACGGATCAATGCCGCCCAGCGATAAGCCTACGCCGTGTAATGTGACTGGATAGCGCTCACTGACGGCCTGCAGATAATCCAGGTTTAGCCCGCCTGACACCAGCCAGTTGTCCGCCAGCAATTCAAACCACGGAATCGCGGGTGTGGTATCGAGGATCTCTGGAATATGCGGCGTGCGCAAGCCGATACCCACACCGGCGATGGATCTGGGTACCGGCAACTGGTCGCCTCGTGTCATCCCTTGGCCGGTTTTAATGCCGCCACTTTACCACCCGTGATCTTCTCGCAGGTGCCTTCGGGGACGTACACCCATTCGTTAGGGCTGTTATCGGTTTTCGCCTGACCGGCACAGCTATGGCTACCGTCCAGTGCGCCACAGTCATTTTTGCCAGCCTTAGCGATGCCGGCACACTTCTCCCATTGTGTCGGTTGATCCGGCACGGCCTGTGCGGAACTCGCCATCAGGGTTCCCAACGATAGAATACTGGCGAATGCCAGGGTCATTGTCTTGGACTCGTTCATTTTTGAATCTCCGATAGTTTGATTTAACGATAACAGCGCGAAGTAGACGACCATAGGCATCCCTCACCCTTTACAGACGGGTGGATTGCCCATTTGATTGCAATAAGGTGGCAATTTTTTAATGATTCCCTTTTTGTTTTTGATCCCCTTGTCCATACGTTTTGTCCTGATCGAAGGCGTCGAGAATCGGGCACCCTTCGGCGCTGGCACCGCACAGGTTGGTCAGCAGGCGCAGTTCGTCCCTTAATGTGGTCAGTTCAGTCAGGTGATGTTCAATCTCATTCAGCTTGTGATGGGCCAGCTCGCGGACTTTGGGTCTGGCTTTTTGCGGGCTTTCCCGAAATTTTAGCAACTGGGTAATTTCGTCCAGACTGAATCCCATCTTTTGCGCCCGCTTGATAAACCGCAATCGCGAGAGGTCTTTATCGGAATAAAACCGGACTCCAGCTCCATTGCGATGCACTTTCGGCATCAGCTTGATTTTCTCGTAGTAACGCAGAGTATCGGCGCTGATCTGCAGGGATTCAGCGACTTCGCCAATTCGCATCATTATCAAGACTCCCCCAAACGATCCAGAATGGCCTGGCGCAATCTGGTCGCCGCTGGTGACGCCAGAAAAACCAGTTCGCTATTGATGGCGATGGCCGGTGTACGCATAACACCCAATTGAACCGCATAATCGATTTCCTCCACAACGTTAATTTCACGGTACTGAATACGGACGTCACGCAACTCGCTGATGACCGCTTTGGCCAGCGTTTTAGTCCGTTGACACCGGCTACACCCTGAAGCCGTCAGCACCTCGACCAATACCGTCCCAACCTCAGTATCTTTACCCATGGCAGTTTCCATAAAACACCTAAAAATTCACCCGAAAACCGGTACGCAACACAAAATCGTTTTCCAGTGTGGTGCCATTCAGGTTCTGCACCACCGGCTTTTGCAGCACAGCTTCCCACACCCAACGCTTGCTGACGTACTGGATACCTGGCGACAGAAACACCGTGGTACCGCCGGAATTATCATCCGAATAGCCTGATAACTGGTTCTTTTCTTGCTCTAGCAGGTTCAGCTCCAGCACACCGTAGAGGAAGCCAGGCACGCCTGCTCCGAGCTCAGCAGGCCTCAGCCGGTATTGTAACGAGGCGTCCAGACGCCACTCATCGCCTACCTCAAAGTGATTCGCTTCGCCGTTGTTGCGGTAGGCTACCTGGCCATCGAACTGGTAATCCAGCGTTTGCCAAGTGGCCACAACACCAATGAAACCGTCCCAGGAACCGCTACCCGATTGCAACGATGAAGGCAGCTTACCCAAGGCATCGCGTTTATCATCTTCTCCGGTGGGCGCTTCGATTCCGGCGAATCCCGCAACACGAACGGTTTTGCCCAGCAAGTCATGTTGATACAGGGTGTGGCGGCCGAACAGGGTCAAATCCCCCAGACCAGAACTGGTACGCTCGCTTGAGTTGCCGCCCTGATTAAGCTCCAGTGTTTTATCGAGATAGGGCAAGGCACCAAACAGGGCCAATTTCCCGGTCGCACCATAGCCCAGTACCGAGACCAAGCCATTGATGGTCATGTCCCGTCCCATGCCACTCGGATTATCACCGGAGCGCATCAGTAAAACTTGCTCGCGTAGAACGAAGTTGCCCTCGGCCACCGGCATCGCTGTATTAAAGGTAATTGGTCCTGCCTGGACCGCATTGATGCTCAGTCCCACCGAGGCCAATGCGACAGCGGCACCTTTCAGGCCTGTCATTAGCCCGCTCATTGTTGCGATTCCGCTTCAATTCGACTGAAAGAGCGCAGACTAAAACCGGACGATTTGACCGCTTCACGTACTTGGGCTTCGGTCAGTGTTTTGTTTCCCTTCATATGAATGCGCAGCTTGCCTGCCTTAAGGTCAGATTCGATCTTATCCACCCCGTCGAGTTGCCCCAGTTTTTTCTCGATGCCGTAGACACAAAACGGACAGGCCAGCCCGTCAACCTCAGCCAGGTAGAGCGGAGGTGCCGCGAAGATCTGAAAACTCAGTAGCAATGAGCTGAGCAGTAAAGTGAGTCGTTTAACCATGATGATAAGCTCCTCAATTTATAAACTGTCCCACCACCGCATGATGGGTAATAAGGCGTAAGCGGCAATTACGGCGAACATAAAAATCACGGTGCTGATCCCCAACAATCGTTTTTGCCATTTCAGATGTTTACCCTCTTCAATCGAGCACATTGTTTCGGTCGAATCTGATGCTTTCTGACTGAGGCCTCTCAAGCGCCACCCGCTATAAGCCAACACTAAAGCGGTTACCGAAAAAGTAATCGCCTTGTACTGCGACAGCCATGCCAAAGCAGGCAATACGGAAACCACCGACGCGACCGCGCTGCCCATGCCTAACGCAACTAAAACAATGGGTAGCGCTCAACAGGTGGTGCCCAACACCGCTAGGCTGAATGCGCCCCACACAGAGGTGTTGGCTGTCTTTTCCTCAATGTTCATCATTTTCTGTTTGGTTCCGCCGTTTTTGAAAATAGCTGCTACGCTACCTGAACATCACTTCATGTCGACAACTCTACTACCTGGAGTCAACTCCAAGTCAAATAGTATTAGCAAAATATAGAAAAGCATTGATCCTGGATGAAAAAAGAGGTGTTCAAGGGCACCTTGCAATAAAGCGCCCTTGAACCAAACAGTAGGGATTATTAGCTCTCGGGATTGCTTTGCGGATTAATGCCCGGCGATTTCCACAGGACAAATAACGCCGGAAATACCAACAATACTGCAATCAAAGCCGACAATGTCCCTCCCACCATTGGCGCAGCAATACGTTTCATCACATCGGCACCCGTCCCATCACTGAGCATGATGGGCACCAGCGAAATCAGCAGCGTCAGAGAGGTCATCAGCATCGGTCGGATACGCTGAGCCGCACTTTGCGCTACTTGTTCATAGAACTGGGTACGACTCATCTGTTTCATTTTGGCCTGACTATCAAGCAACGCGTGATCCAGATAATGCAACATGAGCAGTCCCATTTCGGCGGCCAGCCCTGCCAGTGCAATCATGCCGACCCACACCGCGACACTGAGTTTGTAGTCCAGCGTATACAAGAACCAAACTGAGCCAATCAGGGCAAAGGGCATGGCACTGAGCACAAACAAGGTGTCACTGAAACGGCCTCGGTGCAGATAAAGCAGCATGAACACCGCCAGCAAGGTGGCCGGGATCACCCATTGCAATTTAGCCTTGGCTCGCTCGAAATACTGGAACTGGCCGGCCCAGCCGAGCCGATAGCCGGCCGGTAATGCAACTTGCTCGTCAACCACCTGCTTGGCCCGCGTCACATAATCTGCGACACCGAGATCCCCCTTGAGATCGACGAAGACGAAGCCAACCAGTTGTCCATCCTCGTTGCGGATCATGGGCGCGCCGGTGCGAAACTCGATATCGGCTACCTCAGTGATTGGGATTTGAGTACCGGTTTTGGTGGGCACCAACACTTTTTCAAGGTTATCGATACTGTCACGGTAGTCACGCGCGTAACGTACCATCACCTGATACCGTTCGCGGCCTTCCACCGTTTGCGTCGCGGGCATGCCGCCAACGGCGGCCATCAGTACGTCTTGCACATCCTGAACATTCAGCCCATAACGCGCGGCCGCCTCGCGATTGATATCGAAATCCAGAAAGTAGCCACCCGTGAGTCGTTCGGCGAAGGCGCTGCGGGTGAAGGGTGCCGTACGCGGGTCGTCCTGCAACGCCCGTTCGATAGCGACGGCGGTTTCCTCGATCTGGTCGAGTTCATCGCCGAACACTTTGATCCCTAAGGTGCTGCGAATACCCGTGGCCAGCATTTCAGTGCGCGTCTGGATCGGCATCCACCAGATATTGGGCATGCCGGGGTAACGCAGTTTTTCGTCCATCTCGGCAATCAGATCATCCCAGGTCAGACCTTCGCGCCACTGGTCTTTAGGTTTGAGCGTAATCACGGTTTCCACCATGGACAAAGGTGCCGGATCGGTCGCACTGGTGGAACGCCCCACCTTGCCGAACACGCGCTCTACTTCAGGAAAGGTCTTGAGCTGCGCATCCATGCTTTGCAACACGTTACCCGCTTCGGTGACGGACATACCCGGTAACGCCGTGGGCATATAGAGGATACTGCCCTCGTTAAGTGGCGGCATGAACTCGTTGCCCAGTTGTCGGGCGATGGGCAAAGTGAGAATGAGGGACACCACGGCTACCGCGATCACCGGCCAGCGAAAGCGGATACAAAACCGGATCATGGGCAGGAACAAGGCAACCAGGAAGCGATTGACCGGATTGCGCTCTGATTGGATTTTGCCGCGTACCAGCAACACCGCCAGCGCCGGGATCAGCGTTACCGACAGGATTGCAGCGAACGCCATGCTATAGGTTTTGGTAAACGCCAGCGGTTTGAACAGGCGCCCCTCTGTGGCCTCCAGCGAGAACACCGGGATAAAGGAAATGGTGATGATCACGAGGGAAAAGAAAATACTCGGCCCCACATCCTGCATGGCGCGGATGATGAGTGCCTTACGATCTGCCGGGCGGTGATCCTGGCTCAAGCGTTTGTGTATGTTGTCCATCATAACCACCGCCGCATCCACCATGGCACCGATGGCCACCGCAATACCGCCCAGGGACATGATGTTAAGAGTGAGTCCCTGAAAGGCCATCGGGATAAATGACAGCAGAATAGCGATAGGTAGGGTGATACAAGCCACCAGGGCCGAACGCACGTGTAACAGGAACACCACGATGATCAGCGACACCACAATCATTTCTTCTATCAACGTGTGTTTGAGAGTGTCGATAGCCCGCTCGATCAGATCGGAACGGTCGTAGGTGATCACCACTTCCACACCGTCAGGCAAGCCGGCCTGAACATCCTCTAGGCGCTGTTTCACCCGCTCAATCACATCAAGCGCGTTCTCGCCGTAACGCATCACGACAATGCCGCCGACTGTCTGGCCTTCGCCGTCCAGTTCGGCCAGCCCGCGCTGCATGGCCGGCCCTAGTGTAATATCGGCCACCTGAGACAACGTGATCGGCACGTGGTTTTTATCCACACTAATCACCACTTTTTCCAGATCCTGTGGAGACTTTAAATAACCCCGGCCGCGAATAAAGTGTTCATGTCCGGCAATTTCCAGCACCCGACCACCGACATCGTTATTGGAACGTCGAATGGCTTCGATTACCTTGTTCAGGGGAATATTGAATCCTGCCAGGCGGTGAGGATCGATCTGCACCTGATATTCCTTGACGAAACCGCCGATGGACGCCACTTCGGCCACACCGTCGATAGCGCTCAACCAGTAGCGCAGCTTGAAATCCTGAATGGATCGCAATTCCGCCAGATCATGCTGGTCGGTTTTGTCCACTAAGGCATACTGGAACACCCAGCCCACCCCGGTGGCATCCGGCCCCAACGTAGGTTGCACGTTGTCCGGCAACTGGCTGGAGACGGTGTTCAGATATTCCAGAACGCGTGAGCGCGCCCAGTAGATATCGGTGCCATCTTCGAAGATAACGTAGACAAAGCTCGATCCGAGAAAGCTCTGACCGCGCACGAAACGTACATTGGGCACCGACAGCAAGGCGGCGGTGAGCGGATAGGTGATCTGATCTTCCACCAAATCCGGGCTGCGTCCGGCCCATTCGGTATAGACAATGACTTGAGCATCCGACAGATCAGGAATGGCGTCCAGCGGCGCCTGGAAGAAACTGCGGTAGCCCCAGACGGCCATGATCAGTACCAACAAAAGAGTGATCCCCGGTTTGTTGGCACAGTAAGCGATGCTCCTGGCAACCCAACCCGTGGGTTGCTCTGGTTCAGGCGCATTTGAAGGCGGTTGTTTGTTTGGCTCTACTCTTGTGTCGTTTACCATTGATCAATCCCCGCCTTGAGCTTGCTTTCTGCGGCGATCAGGAAATTGCCGGAGGTGACGATCTTATCGCCTTCCTGCAAGCCCCGACGCACCACAATATGGTCGCCATCGCTGTAACCGGTACGGATACTCACTGGCTTTAACCTGCCTTCGCCCACATCGAGAAACACAATGCGTTTCTCGCCGGATATCAGCACGGCATCCTCAGGGATCAGCAACATCTCGCCAAAATCAGCTTGCAGTGTGACTTGGGCAAAGAGGCCGGGCTGAAGTCGGCCATCATCATTGTTCACGGCCAGACGCACACGGGCGGTACGAGAGTTGTCTTGAAGGAAGGGATCGACTTGCATTACCTCGGCAGGAAACTCACGCCAGGGTTGATTGGAGAGCCGGACATTGGCCTTCAGTCCCGATTCTATTAATGGAAGATCCCGCTCATAGGCAAAAGTCTCGATCCAGAGTGAGGACAAGTCCGCCAGGCGCAGCAGCGGTTGCCCACGCTTAAAGGCCGATCCGCTGACAATGTGTTTTTCGACGACTACGCCGTCGCGAGGCGCGAAAATGGGTACATAATCCTGGGCCTTACCCTGTTTTTCCAGCCAGGTGATTTGCGTCGTGTCCAGTCCCCAGAGTGTCAGGCGTTTGCGGCTGGCGGCGATCAGCGCCTCACGTTGACTTTCCGCAGCGTTATGACGGCTGCGCTTCACCGTTTCGAGGTATTCCTCCTGAAGCGACAGCAGTTCCGGGCTGTAAACCGTAAAGAGAATATCGCCCTTATTGAGTGACTTGCCTTCGAAGTCGGCATTTAATTTGCCAATCCAGCCATCAAAACGCAGGCTGATATCGGTGAGGCGTGTCTCATCAACGGTGACTTCCCCTTGCAGGCGAATAGGCACGGCAAAGGGAGCACGAATCACTTCACCCGTTTTGACGCCAATGGTTTGGCGGCGGCCTTCGTCCACCATCACGCTGCCGCTGTTGAGTTCCTCATGGGTCACCGGTACCAGATCCATGCCGCAAATCGGACAGGTACCCGGCACAGCCGATTTCACGGACGGGTGCATGGAGCAAGTGTGATAGGCCACATCACCCGTTGGCGTGGCAGTGGTGAGCGCAATGCCTTTACGACTGGTGGCCATATCAAAGGCCAGGTCTACATGGTGTGCCTCGTCTGTGGCTACATCGACCGCCAATGGCCAGGCACCGGCCATCGACAGTTCAAAATCACCTTGATAAACGCCGGGCGAGGTTTCCAGGATATCTGCCTGAGCATACATCGCGGGCATCGAACCCATAGCCGGCATTTCACCCACCGCTCGCACCTTGGCACCGGCAACTGGTTTGTTTTCCTGATCTCTTACCTGAATCACAATATGGTTCTTGCCCACCTGCGGGGTTTCCGGTTCAATCGCGACCGCGATTTTGAAAGGGCCGGCTTCGATAAAGTCAGAATCTGTGACGGCGATGCTTTCACTGCCCGACGAGGATAGGATATCGGTCCAGTCCTGTTGCACCGCCCAAAGCGAGATGGCAATCAGCACGACCAAGCCGGACAAGCCCATCAGATATTCTTTATTGAAACGATTGAGTAGCTTAGTCATGATGGATTTCCTCCTGACGATGCGCTTGGCTTCTTTTAAGTTTTCGTTCAAGGCTGTTTTCTTGGGCTCGCTCAGAGCTGTAGTGAAGATCGGCTTCGAACACGACACCAGACGCCGCCAGAAGCTGGGCAAATTGGGCGAACTGATCGCGTAAGGCCTGCTCGGCCTTGCGCTGTGTCGACAACAGTTGGCGTTGTGCGGTCAGCAGAGACAGAAAATCGCCACTGCCGGATTGATACTCGTCGCGCGCGGTGGTGAGATTCTCCTCGGCCAAGGGGAGAAGATCCTGTTGATACAAGCCATAGACGTCTTTGGCTTGCTGCCAATGGCTGTGGGCCTGAATCAGGATTTCGCGTAACTGAACCTGCAGATCCTGCTGTTCCCAGCGCAAGGCCATTTGCTCGGTGCGCAGGCTGTCTTCATGACTGCGGCGTTTACCCAAGTCAAACGGCAGATTGAAGCCGACACCCACCACCCAGCGCTGTTCGTCATTCATCCACAAGCTGTTATACCGGGCCGACACATTGAAGGTGGGGTAGCGATCTTTTTCTGCCAGCGAGACTTCATGGGCCTTTTGTCGTATTGAGGCATTCAGCCCCTGCATCAATGGCTGTTGTTCCAGGCTGGCCAGTGCGGCGTTCCATTGTTCAGTGGCCAATTGAGTTACCGGTAGCGTCTCATTGATGTCGAGCCGGGTGCGCTTGTCCAGATTGCCCAGACGCTTCAATTCGCTGATATCCCGCTCGATCATCGCCCTGAGTTCTATCGCCTCCTGCTGCAACAAATGGTGCTCATGGGTGGCCTGCAAAACAGCGGATTTGGTGGAGGTGCCAGCGGCATATTTGACGTGCACCACGGCGAGAAATTCCTGCCATAAGGTTTGATGACGCTGGTTGATGGATAAAAGCTGCCGGTGATACAGCCATTGGGCGTAAGCCAGCCGGATTTGCTTCGCCAGGTTCACCTGGCCCTGTTGCAGACGTGCCTGCCAGGCATCGGTCTGCGCGTCGGCAGCCTGTTTACGTAATGATAAAATGCCCGGCCAGGGCAGTGGCTGACTCAGCTCGACGATATAGCCATCGTCCAGGCGCTCGTCACCGAACGTTTGCGGCGCCACGCCCAGCATGAGTTTTGGATCGTCGAGACGACCGCTCGCTTCGGTACGGTATTGTTGTGAGCGCCAACGGGCATCCAGGGCCTGCTGTGCGCCATTGCAATCCAGCGCCAAGCGTATCAATGCTTCGCGCTCGTCGATTGCGGGCCTATCACATTCGGTTTGTGCGACAGAAACTGCAGGGGTAAGCCAGAGCACTGCCAGAGTCGGCATTACCCATCGCGGTACCGAAAATTGAAAAAAGGTCATTTATAAACTCCTCGTAAAACACAATTCAAACCCGTCGCTGTATGCACGCGACAGAATTAACAACAAAACATTGAGTTTTCAGTCCTGAAGTAAGTCAGAACAGGAGGAGCGGCCTAGATGCGCAGGCGTAAGGTGGACAGATAGGTCTGGGTACCGGGGTGTCCGGGATCAGCGTCTAGATCTGAGGTGGCTGGGGAAGGTTGTGATTGAACAAGTTCAGGCCACAGCGTGACCAGTAAGAAGACGAGCGCGGCGGCAGGTGGATCGAGAGAGGAATGAGAGGAAATAGCGACTGGTTCGTCGCCATCTGTATCCATAGCCTTGATAGTCAATTCGTTACTGATGTCACAACAGCCCAAGCGCTCATCTGAAGCTTCAGTAGTGCCTTTACTGGTCGCCATATCATCACAGCAACACTGCTCAATGGGGCCACTGTGATCCATCATTTGGCAAGCGAACACGGTCTGGATCTGGAGCAGCAGACTACATAGCAGCAATACTGCCAGTACCTTTTTTGTCCACGTTCCAGTTCTCAATGCGTTCATTTCAGTGTTGGCTCAGTCATTAACTCAAAGCAGTATAGCGAATACTGTACTTAGATACGGAAGAAAGCGAAAGATTACACGAAATCATCCTCAATCGACAGCAATGAGGCCATTTTTTCCATTAATATGACCGTCGCATTGTCGGATAGCTGCTGGCCTTCCTCAATGTATTCCCAGACAGTGGCATCACTCTTCCAGCCCCCTTGTTTCTTGATCAACTCAAAATCGACCTTCTCCCGTCCAGCCGACGTGGACAGACCTCGTCGAAAACTGTGGCTACTCAGCTCCGGTACAAAGTCAAATTGACAGGCCCCGCCCAGGGTTTTGAATAGGTCGTTCACGGCCCCTGGATTGAGGTGTTTGGCTGGAACCTGATCCCAATGATTGACCGGCCGGAATAACTGGCCAGTAGTTACATCAGCGATGTCCGTCCATTTCTTGATAGCTTTGGCCGGACATATGCTCTTCCTTGTTGAGGTAACCGGCAAGCAGGTGACCAATGCCCGATAGCACCTTTACCCATTCATGCTTATCCTCTCGCGCCGGAAATATAGGCGGCTGTGAGTTCGTGTCCCGGAGACTCGAACAAATGCCGACATTGACCAAACTCGATCAGCTTGCCGACCCGCTCGGTCATCCAGAAGAATCCTGCGTAATTGGCCACGCGCCGGGCTTGGGCCAGATTGTGGGTGACGATTATTACTGTATAGCGGCCACGTAGGCGCAAAATCAGTTCCTCGACTACGCCGGACGAAATCGGATCGAGGGCGCTACAGGGCTCATCCATCAACAGGATTTCCGGTTCCAGCACCAATGCACGGGCGATGCAGAGGCGTTGCTGCTGGCCACCTGAGAGTGCCAGCGCTGAGCTGTCGAGACGATCGCTGATTTCGTTCCACAAGCCCACGTCTCTGAGTGCCTGTTCAATTTTTTGCGCCCGTACGCGTCGATCCTGCACACCGTGCTCTTTCAATGGCAATTCCAAATTGCGCCAGATCGATAGCGGAAATGGGTTCGGTCTTTGGAAGATCATACCGATGCGGCGTCGGAGCCTGAGGGTATCGATGGGATCGCGCAGCAGATCCTGACCATCAAACAGGATTTGTCCGCTAACCTGGGCATGTGCTTGCTGGTCGGTAAGTCGATTCAGGGTCGTAAGAAAACTCGTCTTGCCGCAGCCGGAAGGGCCGATCAAGGCGGTGATGCAGCCTTTGTAAATATCCAGCGACACCTGGGACAACACGGTTTTTTCACCATAGCTGACAGCAAGATCCCGAACTTGCAGCAAGGGTTGAGGCACGCAACAGGGCGTGCCCTGTTCGATTTCACCAAGTGTATAGGGATTCGCATTTTGCTGATTCATGATACGACCAACCTCCGTTTGAACCAGTTGTCCACCAGGCTTTGTGCCAGAGTGTTAAGTGAAATGATCAGAACCACCAGTACCAGAGCGGAAGCATAGGCCGCACCGTCACCACCGGTGACATTCATGGATAAATCATAGATGTGCACCGCCAGGGCCCGGCCGGAATCCAGTAGTGATTCCGGCATCCGATCCACATAACCACTGGTGAACAGCAGCGCGGCGGTTTCGGCGGTGGCACGGCCGATGCCCAGCACCATTCCCGCCACAATCGCTGGCCGGGCTGCCGGTAACAGGATATGCCAGATCGCCGAGCTGCGGGTCATGCCAAGGGCCAGTGCACCCTTGCGCCAGTCATCGCTCACCGCCCGCAAGCCGGACTCGCAGGTGCGTACAAATATCGGCAAAATCATGCAGGCCAGGGTCAGTCCACCGGATAGCAGCGAAAAGCCCATACCAAGATAGATGCTGAAAAACGCGTTGCCAAACAGACCATAAACGATGGATGGCACGCCAGCCAGGATATCCAGGGTAATGCCGGTATGGACGGCAAAACGGCTGTTTCTGGGAGCAAATTCCGACAACCAGATGGCTACCCCCAGGCCCAGTGGTAAAGCAGCGGCCAGCGCAATCAACAGTATCCACAGCGTGGAAATCAATATGGGGCCGATACCGCCGCTGCGTCCGGCATCGACAGGCTCCGTAATCAAAAAGGACCAGGAAAAGTGAGCAAAGCCCTCAATCAGCACGTCACTCAACACCCACAGCAGGGATGCCACCACCAGTACGGCACACCCCAACATCAGCCAGGCAAAGAGACGATCAGCCATGGTGAGCGAGCCTCTGACTTTGGCTGTTCACACGGTGCGCTACCCAGGACAGCAGCCACACCAACAGGGTTAACAGCAAGCCCGATGCAAACAAACTGGCGCGGTGATCTCCCATCGCATAGGCCATCTCCAGGGCGATATTGGCTGTCAGCACACGAACGGGCTCAAATAACCCCGAGGGAAGTTGGACGACATTGCCCGCCACCATCAGCACCGCCATCGTTTCGCCCAGGGCTCTGGCCGTCGCGAGAAGCGCACCGCTGGCAATACCCGAACGCGCCGCTGGCAACATGATATGGAGTATTTGGGTTTTGCGGCGCATGCCCAGCGCCATGCTGCCAGCCAGTAGATCTTTGGGAACGCTGGCCAGTGCGGAGGCGCTGGTCAGGGCGATGGTTGGCAGGATCATCAATGTAAGGACCAGTATCGCTGCCAGGAGCGAAGCCCCCGGCGGTTGCCATTGGGTAATCAGAGGTACCAGACGGGTCAAGCCCCATAGGCCGAATACCACAGAGGGAACTCCTGCAAGAAGGTTAAGGAGCAGGCGAAAGCCCCGAGCCGTGACAGGAGATGCATAAAACTCCAGATAAATCGCATTGGCCAGACCCAACGGCAGTGCCAGCAGCATGGCCCCCAGCGTGACGGCGATCGACGCCAGGATCATCGGCGTCATGCCAAACCGACCTTCCAGTGGATACCAGCCTTGGCTCTGAAACAGATCAAGCCAGTGACCCTCATGCCAGAAACTGGCGAGGAAGGGCCAGGATTCATTCAGCAAAAACAGCACAATGAGCATCAGTAGTAGCGCCGCCCCAGCAGACAGCAGACTGAATATCTGACCTAACCTGCGGTCCACCCGATTGTTTGAACGCTTCATTGCAATGCTCATCACGCTCACCTAAGCCTTAAGGCGCAACAAAAAATTGTGCTTCGACAAGGTCTTTGACCGCCGCCGATTGTGCAAAGGTGATGAAATTCTCAGCTAAACCGACAGGTATGCCTTTTACGACCAGGTTCAGTTGACGCGACAAGGGGTAATGGCCTTTGGCGATTGCTTCGACCGTCGCGGCTTGGCTCGCCATGGGCAGTAATTTGATGGGAGTACCTCGGGCTTCTTCGTATTCAGCGGTACCGATGGACACGTATCCAATGGCCCCCCGATTGCCCGACACAGTCTTGATGCCTTGTTGATTGTCCCCGATCACTACCTGGGCTTTGATCTGACTGTTTTTTAAATCAAAGTGATGCAGAAATAACTCCAGGGTTGAGCGGCCCTCGGCTTTGTTGACCACGGTGATCGGCAAGTCTACCCCACCGACCTGCTGCCAGTTACGGATCTTGCCGGTATAGATATCGATAACCTGAGTATCGCTGAGTTCGCCCACCGCATTGCTTTTATGGAGGATGATACCGATACCATCCATCGCAATAACAAAGGCGGTGAGATCTTGCTCCGTGGGCTTCAATGCCCGAGATACCATACCGATATCCGCCAAGCCCATGCGTGCATCGTTGATGCCTCGCGATGACCCACCCATCTGGACATCGATTCGAACACCGGGGTGCTGTGATTCATATCGCTTGGCAAATTCCGCAGCCAAAGGCGCTACAGTGCTTGAACCTGTCAGGGTCAGACGATCCTCCGCAGCGTGAGCAAGCGGCAGTGCTGTCATGATGGATAGTAGAATCAACATTTTTGACAGTAAATGCATCATGCCAGTTTCCTCACTGCGTCGATGATGGACGCACGTTCGTTGCAGGATGATAAGGTATCAACCAGCGCTTGAACTCGTGCTTTCATGGTTTCAAAGCAGCGGGCAAAGGCCTCTCGCTCCAGCTCAACATCGTCCGATGATCCCGCAGGATCGGGAAAGCTCCAATGTACGTGTTGATAATCACCGGAAAAAGCCGGACAAGTTTCTGCTGCGGCGTTATCACACACGGTCAACACCAGATCGAATCCTGGCGCATCGGGCCTGGTGAACTCATTCCAGCTTTTACTGTGAATGACGGTACCTTCCGAAAAATTCAGTTGACTGATTTGCTCCAGAGCCAGCGGATTCACTCTGCCTGTGGGGCAGCTACCCGCACTGAATGCCTGAAACAAAGGCGCACCTACGCTATTGAAAATGGCTTCGGCCATGATGGAACGGGCGGAGTTGCCGGTGCAGAGCACCAGTACTCGCAAGCGAGAATCAGCTTTAGCTTGCCGGTTCGTATGATTCTTGGTGTCTGTCAGCAGCATGGGCTTGCCTCCGCCGAATTTGTCGCTGTATCGAACGGCATCACGGAGCCGCAACCTTCGAACAAGCCAAAGTGATGACTGAAATCGCCAATAAAGGTGAAGTGGTTGGCAAACCGAGTATCATGCAGCATCCGCCAGGTATTACCGCACACAGGGAATACCCGACCCGTCTCAATGGCATGATGCTTGTCCAGCGTAAAGCGGTGCGGGTTATTTGGGATGGTGCCTTTGTAGATCACGGCCTGGCCATAATCTTCGCAGGCGCTTTCCAGCCCATCCAGTTTGAACAATCGGTAAGTTGCTGAGAAGAACCGCAGATTGCCGGTTTGCGCGGCCAGCGCACTATCGGTCACTTCCAGAGGACGATCCTCCACCAGACGTGGGTCGACAAAACCGGCGGCGTTGGCCAAGCGCAGAAAGTCATTCCAGTACAGAGCGCCGCCCAGGCATTCTCCATATAAAACGGTATCGTTTCTAACGGCTTCGGGCACACGGCGATCGGCGTAAACATCCGAAAAATAAAACTCGCCACCGGGCTTGAGCAAACGCTCAACACCCGCCAACACGGCAGCTTTTTCTGGAGACAAATTGACCACACAATTGGATACGATGACATCGAAAGAGCCCGGCTCCAGATCCAGCTCATCTAGCTTTTCGATATAGCCTTTGATAAAACGGACATTGCCATAACCAAAAGTCTCCGTATGCCAGCCTTGATGTGCCTGCGCCACTGCCAGTTGTTCATTGGTCATATCGACACCGACCACTTCACCCGTTGGCCCGACGAGTTGCGCCAATGCATAGACATCGCGTCCGCTGCCGCAGCCCAGATCCAGCACCCGGCAGCCTTCCAGCAAAGAAGGACAAACCAGCCCACAGCCGTAATAGCGGGACAGCACCTCGGGATGAATACGGCCCAGCAGTGGCTTAAGCCACTCCGGCAAACTGCTGATGTCACAGCAGGCAGTGGTTTTCAGGTCGGCAGTGCTTTGCAACTGCTTCCCGTAATAATCTTGTACGACTTCATGCATGGCTTGTGCTCCACAAAATTAAGAGTTATCGATTAGATGACTGAGACTCGGCCTGCTGCCAGGCAAATTGCCGTATCCGCTCAAAATCCAGATGATCGCCTTCATCGCGGCCGTAGTACGCTTCCTGAATAGTGCCTTGGCGGTCCACCAGGAAGTCCGCTGGCATGGTGTTCATGCGTCCACCAATGGTTAGCGGCACATAACCCTTTTTGAACATGGCGTATAGCAGTGATGGGAAGCGAAATAACATGCCTTTCAACACGCCAATCCATGAATGACGGATGCTGTATTGACCATGAATGACACCACCCTCGTCAGCGAGAATAGGGAATGGCGAGTTATGACGTTCGGCGTAGCGTTGCAACTCGCTCAGAGACGATTCGAACACCGCCACAATCGTGAAATCATCGGGTAACTTGTCCAGGCGACTGATCAGTTGATGCAGACGCAGGTTGCAGAATGGACAAGATGCAAAACGGAAGAACGCCAGCAGGTAGGGTTTGCCAGCCAGGCTGGACAATTGCCATGGTGAACCATCCAGCGATGGTAAGGTAAAGGGAATGATGGGTTGATTAGGCTGCAACACTGGAAACCTCTTGTTTAAGCGTTTTCCATTGGTCGTTGCATGGGCGGGTTTTCTTACACTGCGTGTCAATCCTTGACTGGAGGGAAATCACAGGCTGCGTCGGCACCGACAAAATGCAGGTCGGCAAAGCCCGCGTGCGCCTTTTCGCCGGTATTGTCGGTATCCGAGGCTACCGCCAGCAGTTTTGCTTTAAAATCCCGTTTGCCAAAGGCCTGTTCAGCATCGGCCAGCACATTGCGCCGCTCAACCATCCATTGGCCTGCTTTGTCGGCTCCGGATTGTAGTATCAGCATTTGGGTACGTTCCGTATAGGCATTTGCTCGTTCAGTCCCTATGGGATAGCGGTTGTCCCAAACATAATTAAGAGCCGCATCGGGAACGTGATCCCCGAAAAGCTGACGCGCTAGCCTAAGTTTGAGTCGGGTTGTCCAATCCATCTCCCTTTCGGGTAAATCAAAAGCCACATAGACCCTGGCAGCGTAGTCGTCTCCAAACTTATGCGCCATGTCTGCCGATTTGAGCGGCGCATCAACACGCCAACGCCAGCACAACACGGGTGTATTGACTAAATCCATGTCCAGCGGCCTGGCCAGCAGTGCCATGCTGGCTTCTGCCGTGGCCTCGATCGCCATAACCTTATCCCAACGGATGATTCGGTAGCGTGTCTCGGGGATATCGGCATCGAAACTAACCACCTGCCAGGGTTCTGGAGGCGTTTGGGTTTCCTGGTTGAATGCCCCAACGGGTACGGTGAACTGAGCGGCTGTGGCCCCGGCTGCTGAAGGAGTGGTGATCAGCCATCCCATGGACAGTACAGTCATGAACCAGTTGGACCTGCATTTGTAATTACTATGGTAAGTCATCCTTAATGAACTTCAATGTCATTCTGTCGCTTTCACCCACAGCAAGGTACTTCTCCTTGTCTTGCTCACCCAGGCGCAAAGTCGGAGGTAGTGTCCATACACCTTTGGGATGATCAGTGGTATCTGCCGGATTGGCATTAATATCGGAACTCTCCAGTAACTTGAATCCAGCCCTCTCGGCCATCTGGACAATATAATGTTCAAGCATATAACCGCTCGCTTCCATGTCCTCAGCGGGCCTATCCGATGGTAAACGGTGTTCCACTACACCCAGCAGACCTCCCGGCTTTAAAGCCTTGTGAAAGGCCCGAAAGGCTGCCAGTACGCGCTCGTCACCACCGCCACGCATATACCAGTTATGAACATTTCTGAAGGTTAATACGCGATCAACACTGCCTTCTGGGGCGATATCTATGTAGGCGGGCGGGTTGAAAGTGGTGATAGTCACTCGATCATATAGACTGGGCGATGCATGTAATTTCTCTTCGAACCGTTTCAGTGAATCGCGGTAGAAATTCGATGAAGAATCTGCATTGAAATGTGCTGCATAGAATTTGCCATCAGCACGCAGATAAGGCGCCAGTATTTCCGTATACCAGCCTGCCGCACCGGGCCAGATTTCAACGACTGACATGTTCGGTCTGACGTCAAAAAATGACAATGTATCCAAAGGGTGCCGATACCGGTCACGTTCCGAAGAAACCACTCGATGCGGGCTTTCCAGAATACTGTCAAGCGTTTCGGCCGCACTGGTATTGAACCAAAGCGCGGTCGAACAAATCACTGCAAAAATAACGCGTTTCATGGTTATTGGCCTCTTGTATTCAAGGTACAGAGATTATCCCAGTCTCGTAGCCAATACAGTGCCAGGCAGGCGGCCAGCATGGGCCATGCGGCAAAAAACAGCAGATTATCGAAGGGCGCCATATATTGCTTGTAAGAAGATAAGGTAGAAATTCCGTGCAGTATTAACACGGCACCATAGGTCCAACGGCGCCAAAGCCCGGTGACAAATGCGAGTATCAATAGTAGCTCTGCCGCTCCTATTACATATGAGATATTCTGCGTTAGCCAGTCGATACCGTAAAATGCCTCAAAGACCTTGCCAGCATGGACCGGATTCACAAACTTATCGAGCGTCCACATCAGCATCACAATAAACACACCCAGCCGCAAAGTCAGAAGTGATCTGGCCAGCGAGGCTTTAAAGGTTGTTGATACGGTAAATTCAGGTTCTGTCATATTAACTCCTGTCATCGGTTTTTCATTCATGGTGTCCTGTTTTGATACGACTTACATCCGGAATCCCAGGTTTCAAGCAATCCGGTAAATATTTCAGATCTGACGGCTCATCAATATCGTTCAAAATGGGGAATTCGTGCAGAAAAATACCCAGGTCATGCAGTCGCTTGCGAGTAATCTGTGCCACTTTATTCGTGCTCCAAGGCATATCAAGGAACGCAGAGGGATGGTATTGATGCAGTCCAAGCAAGGCATAGCCTCCGTCGCTGACTGGTACTATGCAGGCCTGATGATGAGCAAGCGATTGGGCCGTCTCCCACAATATTTCAGCTGTCAGTCCTGGGCAATCGGTACCGATCAACAATACTGTTTCCCCCTGCGCGGTTGCACGTTGAGTGGATCTGGCCAGCCGTTCTCCCAGGTCGCCTTCACCTTGCTCAGACCACTCGACGGTTTTTGGAATGTCCAGCTCATGCCAGATGGGGTGATGTATCGACGGTGCAACGCATAACTCGACCGCGCCAATATCTGCTTTAAGCGCTTCGTTGACACAATGACGGAGTAGCTTTTTTGCCAGTTCGGCAGCACCGATGGCCCCCAACGCAGGGCTCAGTCGGGTCTTTGCCTGCCCAGGTAATGGTGCCTTGGCAAAAATAACGATGCGATATTTATGTTGTGGATTCATTTGCGCGGATTACCGATAAAGCTTTTCCAATTTATCCGGGGCTGCGCCCCGCCAATAGGCCCAGCGTAGTCGCCACATGAGCCAAATCGTTGGCCAGATACCACGAGTGAGCCATCGGCGTCCCGAGGTGATTACCTTTGAATGTAGGCATACTGGACGCCCGAGTTGATTGAGGCGCTTCGAAATTTCCACATCTTCCATCAGCGTTTGATCTGGAAACCCACCGATGGAGTCAAATGTTCTTCGCGACATGAAAAGTGCTTGGTCCCCGGTCGCAATACCCGTAAACCGGGAACGGTAATTCATAAAAAATGAAATAACCCGAAGCATCCACTTATCGCCAGACAGGTGCACATCGAAGTGTCCCCAATGGCGCATCTTCAAGGCATGAAGAATTTCCTGATCTGCATCCTGCGGTAATCGGGTGTCCGCATGCAAAAAGACAAACACGGCTCCCTTCGCTTTGGCGGCACCGGCATTCATCTGCTTTGCGCGGCCACGAGGTGAACTCAGCACGGTAAAACCAATGGCTTCAGCAACCTCCGCCGAGCCGTCGCTGCTGCCGCTATCAACCAGCAAAACCTCACAGCCTTTGCGCTGCCATTGCTGCAAATGTGCCAGCAACTCTGGCAGCAACTCAATCTCATTGAGTATGGGCACCATGATGGAAAGTTTTGGATACAGTTGGTGTACCCCATCGCTTTCATTGTTTGTTGAGGCGCCAGTCATAATCCAGAAACTCAATATCGGCATCGCCATTGCGCAGTTTTGTCACCATGGAGTTGGAAAGCTCAAGATCCTTGGCGTGAGCCAGCAGGAAATCCTCCAACCGGTTATATCCGTGCCAACCTTTTTCGAAATCCTCGCGATACCATTTGAATATGGAGGACAGTTTGACAACATCGCCATCCACACGATTTCGGCTTCGGTCCTTCAGGAATAGCGCCGTTTGCTCGTCCAATTGCTGATCGAGCTTGTCGCCGGTATAAGCTTCAGCCCGCAGAGCCGGACAACCAATACTGGCGCAGTTAACCGCAAAGTGAATGCGAGGGTCGTTGTAACGTCCGGAACCCCGAATCAACGTGTGCTCAATATCGTCCAGCGTCCGTGTTTTGCCCAACAATGACACAAACTCTTTACTCCAGGGCGAACTGAAGAAGCCACCCAGATCCTTAATGGATTCCAATTTTGGCCAAGCGGTCAGAATCAATTCCACCGTCCAGGCATTGTAAGCATTGATCAGAAAAGCCAACTGGTCAGGTTTGGACCACTGCTCGAACTGTTTCTCGGATACCAAGGACAGTGCAGTCAAATACTGTTTGAGATCCCGCTGAACCTTTTTAATTCCTTCATAGTCCACTGCTGTAGCTTTGCCATCATTTACTGGGTGGACATAGGCCGAAACCAGTTTGCCCCAATGCCCATGATCGAAGGTTGGCCCTGGCGTTTCAGCCCAGGCCATCGGTACGGCCAGCCAAACCAGCATTGCGATCTTTACTATCTTGTTCATTACCATGACCACGTCTCCAGGAGTGATATTTCTCTAACGATGCCAACACGCGCTGCGGCGCGTGTGCGCGTTTCCATTCACCGGCGGCATATTTGTTGGCTTCCGCCCAGGTGGGATAGGCGTGAATGGTGCCCAGAATCTTGTTCAAGCCTAGGCCGTGCTTCATCGCCAATACGAATTCCGCCATCAAATCGCCGCCGTGTTCCCCGACGATGGTGACACCCAGGATGCGATCCTTGCCCGGCACCGTCAGTACTTTCACAAACCCGTGCGCGGCACCATCGGCAATGGCGCGGTCGAGATCGTCAAGCTCATAACGTGTCACTTCAACGGCAATGCCTTTTTCCTTTGCTTCCTGCTCGTTCAATCCAACACGGGCTACTTCCGGATCGATAAAGGTGGTCCAGGGGATCACCCGGTAATCCACTTTGAATTTCTTGAATTGACCAAATAAAGCATTGACTGCAGCATACCAGGCCTGATGAGCGGCTGTATGGGTGAACTGATAGGGTCCTGCCACATCGCCTGCGGCGAAGATATTGGGATACAGGGTTTCCAGGTAGTCATTGGTGACGATGGTGCGGTTGGTTTCGATGCCCAGCTCTTCAAGGCCGTAGCCTTGCAGCCTTGCTACTCGGCCCACCGCGCAGAGCAAGGCATCGAATTCGATGATTTTTTCCGTCCCCTTGTGTTCCACTATCAGACGTTTGTGTTCGCCATTGGCGTCGCTGACTTTTTCAAAACGAAGCGCCTTGTGGTCGGTCAATACCGCCACGCCATCTTGCTCCAGGGATGCCTTGGCGAGTGCGGAAACTTCCTCGTCTTCCCGGATCATAATGCGTGGCGCCATTTCAACTTGAGTAACTTTAGAGCCCAGACGTGCGAAGCTTTGTGCCAACTCGCAGCCGATGGGGCCGCCGCCCAGTACCACCAAACGCTTGGGTGCTTCATCCAACTTCGCAAATTCGTCCCAGAGCGTATCACTGGTGACATAACCGACGTCTTCAATTCCGGGCAAAGGCGGGACAAAGGGTCGTGCACCGGTTGCCAACACCACCGCGCGACTGGTCAGGCGTTGTACCTTTCCATCATTGCGCTTTATTTCGACCGTCCAGGGGTCAAGCAGCTTGGCATAGCCTTGGATCACCTCCACGCCAAGTCCTTCATAGCGCTCAATGCTGTCATGCGGTTCAACCTTGGCAATGACCTCATGTACGCGCTGCATGACCTTACGAAAAGAAAACCCCGGTTCACTGCTGTGCAAACCCGTTACCTCAAGACCATAGTGATCGGCCTGGCGTATTTGCTTGGCCAGCTTTGCGCTTTTAATCAGCGCCTTGCTGGGCACGCAACCATAATTCAGGCAGTCACCGCCCATTTTGTGGGCTTCGACCAGTGTCACTTTCGCTTTGACCGCTGCCGCGATATAGGCGGTCACTAGGCCACCGGCGCCTGCGCCAATGACGATCAGGTTACGGTCGAAGCGGGATGGCTTTTTATATTGGGCGTAAACACGACGGGCCTTGATCACAGCCAATACCTTTTTAGCGATCAGTGGGAATACCCCTAAGAGCGCAAAAGACATCAATAAGGCGGGCGATAAAATCCCGGAAAGACTGTCAATCTGTGCCAGTTGGGTGCCGGCGTTGACGTACACCAGGGTACCTGCGAGCATGCCCACCTGACTGATCCAGTAGAACGTGGCAGCACGAATGGGTGTCAGCCCCATCAGCAAGTTGATCAGGAAAAATGGGAATACAGGAACGAGTCGCAAGGTGAATAGATAGAAAGCACCTTCTTTCTGTATCCCAGCGTTGATAGGCTTTAAGCGCTCACCAAAGCGGGTCTGTACAGTGTCCCTGAGCAGGTAACGCGAGACCAGAAACGCTAGGGTGGCACCGATTGAACTGGCAAAGGAAACGATAATCGTGCCCCACAGCAAACCAAACAACGCACCCGCCGCCAGTGTCATTACGGCAGCGCCGGGTAGGGACAGCGCGGTCACCGCAACATACAGCAGCAAAAAGCCACCACCAACGAGAAGTGGACGGGATTGTCGCCAGTCATCGAATTGAGCCAGTCCAGATTTCAACCCTTCCAGCGTCAATAGCTGATCGAGGTCAAACCAGAAAAAGCCAACGATCAGTGCCCCGATCATCGCTAACAGGATTGCTTTCTTCATCGGAATGCTCCGTCGTTGTCGTATATTTTAAATTGATGATCCATCTTCATTTGCTCACTAGAATGCGCCACCGCAGCTGCTGCCCTGGCCAGCGGTGCAACCAAAACAATGGTCCGCCACGCAAATGGGATTGCCGCTGATATCGCCCGCGAGCAGATCGCGTAAGTGTTTTCGCTTACCGCCCGACAATGGCAAGCCGAGTTGCTGATTGAAATCACAGTCGTACAAATAACCCTGCCAGTCCACGCTCACCAATGAATGGCACATCACCTGTTCCAGGTTGTCCTGATGAAAGTTATCCTTCAGCAGCTTCATATAATCCTGGAACTGGCCCTTGGAAATCAGCGTAGAGCCAAAGCGCTTGATGGGCATATTGGCCAGGGCATAGAGGTGATTGAACTCTATGCCGAAATGTTCACGTAGCTCACGCTTATAGTCGGCTTCCAGGGCCTGCTGATTTGGTGGCAGGGAGGGTTCCTGCGGGTTGTAAACCAGGTTAAGTAGCAGTCCGGTACCCGGCTGTCCATAACCCAGCGCATTGAGCTTTTGCAGCCCGGCTATACTTTTGTCGAAAACCCCTTCGCCGCGTTGTTTGTCCACATTTTCAAGGGAATAACACGGCAGAGAAGCCACCACTTCCACCTGATGCTCCGCCAGAAATTCCGCCAACCCTTCCTGGTTCGGCTCAAACAGGATGGTCAGATTGCAGCGATCAATCACATGCACCCCGGCGGCACGCGCCTCGGCTACCAGGTAACGAAAGTCCTCATGCAGCTCAGGTGCGCCACCCGTCAGATCCAAGGTGTTGATTTGGCGGGTCTTGAGCACAGGGAGAATGAGTTCCAGCGTCTCTCTGGTCATCATTTCCTTGCGGTTGGGACCGGCGTTGACATGGCAATGCAGGCAGCGCTGGTTGCACTTGTAACCCAGGTTGACCTGAAGGGTTTCGAGGGCTTTTCGCTGGATGGCCGGGAAATCGGTTATTTCCAGCAGCGGAAGAGTGGCTCGCATTATGTTCTCCGGATTTGAAGGCGAATCATCGACATTTGAGGCTTGGTCGGTCCTTGAAGCGGAATTCTTACAGGTCTCTTGTGTAGAAAGAGGTAATCCGAAGTATTAACCACCCGAAACGCTGTATTTTGGCAATTCCAACAGGTGTAAGAATTCGTCGGTGCACTACGACCAATGCGCAAACAAGGTCGATTTAAGGGAGCATCTGAATGAAAACCACATCACGCCTCGGTAACGCTTTGGTGGATCTGATAGACAAGACAAGAAAGGTGGACTTTTTGGGGCCGCTGGCACTGCGCATCTATCTGGCACCTATTTTTATACTGGCCGGTTGGCATAAACTCAGCGCATTGGAGGATACCAGCTATTACTTTGGCGAATACCTGGGCTTGCCGGCCCCTATGTTGATGGCCCTGCTAGCAGGCTTGGCTGAGTTTGTTGGGGGTATTGCGCTGGTGTTGGGTATCGGACTGCGTCTGATGGTCATTCCCATGATGGTGACCATGGCGGTGGCTGCAGGTACGGCCCACTGGGAAAATGGCTGGCATGCATTACCTGAAACCACGCTGACCGTGCCGTGGGAGTGGCGCACCGACCTCATCGACGGCGCACAAGAACGCAAGGACATAGTGAAATCTCTGTTAAAGGAGCATGGTAACTATTCTTGGCTCACCAAAACCGGTGGCGTTACCATCCTGAAAAACGGCATCGAGTTCGCGGCGACTTACTTTATTATGCTGTTGATGTTGCTCTTCAGTGGCGCAGGACGCTACAGCAGTCTGGATTATTGGATAGCCCGCCGGTATCGCACCGCTCGACGGGAATCCGGGCGTTAGACCAGGGTGTCACCATGTCCCGACTGACTTTCTTTTTCCTGGAAACCCTGGGCCGAATCGGTTCCTCTATTTTTGCCGGCACCCTGGTGTCCTGCCTGATCCTCGGTCGCATGGAATGGCTGCACATCATACTGATGGGTAGCGGCTTGCTACTGATGGGATGCAGCTTCCCCATCGCACCGGGACGATACAAGACCAATCAATGCTCCAACCCACTCCCCAAACAACAGGATGACAAAACATGAGCGATTTTACCTTTCACACACCCGATACAGCACCCGACGCAGCCAGACCCGTGTTGGAGTCGGCGCAAAAGCAACTGGGCTTTGTGCCCAATCTCTATGCCGGACTGGCGAACGCATCTGCCACCTTGCAGGCTTATCTTTCCTTGTCGGATCATTTTTCGAATACCAGCCTGAGCCCTGTTGAACAGCAAGTCGTTCTGCTTGCCACCAGTGTGGACAACGGCTGTGAGTTTTGTGTGGCGGCGCATTCCATGATCGCCAAAGCGATGGTAGGCGTGCCTGCTGCCGTGGTTACAGCCCTGCGCGAGAACGAATTACCCGATGACCCAAGATTGGCGGTGCTTGCCGACTTTACCCGGGCGGTGGTGCGCGAACGCGGCTGGGTGCTGGATCATCCGGCCTATGCCCGATTTATTGATGCGGGTTTTCTGCCCGAGCAAGCGCTGGAAGTCATTCTCGGTGTTACCCAAAAGACGCTGAGCAATTATGCCAACCATCTGTTGAAAACCCCTGTCAACGACGCTTTTGCTGCGGAGCAATGGACGGCCAATCGGTAGGTCTTGACGGCACTTGGATGCATGTCACCGCCATTATTCCGGCCAGGGACGAAGAGCAGGCCATTGGTGTGGTGCTTGATTCCTTGCGAGCCTTGCATCAACAAGGGCGGCCCCTGATCGATCACATTATTGTGGTCGACAACGCATCCAGTGATGATACGGCCGTTGTCGCAAGGGGTTCTGGCGCAACGGTCGTGTTCGAGGCCAGCCTCGGATACGGTAACGCCTGCCTTGCAGGTATCCGTACTATCGGCACAACCGACCTGGTACTCTTTGTTGATGGGGATCATTCCTGTGACAGTGCGGATATTCCCGCACTGCTCAAAGCGATCGGCGAAGGTGCCGACATGGCGATTGGCTCGCGTACGTTGGGACATATCGAACCTCATGCGATGACACGGTTACAACGCTGGGGAACCGCGCTAGTTTGTCGCTTGATGCAATTGCGCACGGGTATACCTGTCAGCGACTTGGGACCGCTCAGAGCCATACGTTTTGACAAACTATTGGAATTAAACATGCAGGATCGCCGCTTTGGCTGGACGGCGGAAATGCAGATTAAGGCTTATCGTAGAGGGCTAAAAGTGACTGAGGTGCCCGTGAAGCTAAGAGCGAGGATAGGCCAATCGAAGATCTCAGGGACCTGGCGAGGAACTTGGCTCGCGGCGCACGACCTATTGCACGTAGTGCTGTTCAGCCGCTAGAGCGCTCCAACTGCTAAGGCATTATTTACCCTCGAAACTCACGTCTTTTTGCGATTATTTTTAGTCCTTTTGGTTTTTCTGGATTCCATCGCTTTGTTGATGAACGCCAACAGGCCAAAGAAAACCACAACTCCCACCACCAACAGTCCAACTTCCAGCAAGGGGTTTCGCCCTTCCTGGTAGGCTTTCCAAGCTGCCGCGCTGTCGGCCAGCACGGACGGGGTCATGACGAAGCAAAAAATAAACAGGTACAGTTTTTTCCAATCAATCATGTCTTTCACCTTCTGTTAAGACTGCTTGTTGATAGACCGCCAGCAACAGAACCAGCACCGCCATGCCTGTCATAGCCGTGCTCGAAATCTGAACCTGATGGCTATAGAAGTTGAGTTGCGTCAGTGCGACGAAGAGAATCCAGAGCCAATGACCCTGGATCAGCACCCAGGGGAGTACCGCCAGCAGATACCAGGGAAATCCCATGCTGGAGAACACAAATAGCAAAACCAAAAATTCCAGCATACATAGCGTCGGCTTCGGCGGGTTCCGTTTCAGCACCAAAAGCCAATGCAGATATAGAGCGCCGCCGAGACTGGTCAATAGCCATTTGCTCCATTCGGGGTCGAGATCCCAGAGGCCAAAACCGTTCTGAAACACCTGAAACAATACACCGTAACCTTGAATATGCTGTAAAAACACCGCGAGGTTAGCGAATGGATGCCAGGGCAGGAACCAGGCGAATCCAACAGCTATCACGCTGGAGATAACCCCGAGTGCAATCAGCCGTTCACGATGGGATGACAACTGGGTCAGCCAGACTGGCAGAAGAACCAGCGGGATCAGTTTGAGCAAGACAGCAGCAGCGAGGGATAAGGCCGCCGCTTTCAAGCGTCCCTGCTGCGCCCAATAAACAAATAACAGCACCGCAAACAGCGTCCAGATATCAAGGTGTGCGGCATGCAGCCCTTCTTTGAGAATGAGCGGATTCCATAGCCACAAAACGGTCCAGTATCCTGGTAAGCGATGACGGTTGAGCAGCCGATAGAACACCACGGCACCTAACAGATCCGGGATCAGATTCATCAGCCGCCAATGCCAGAGAGTACCACCCAACCAGGCGGCGACAGTAAACAAGCCTTCCGCCAGCGGTGGATAGATGGTTTTAATATCAGGTTTGGGAATCTCGGCACCACCGAGTTCGGGAAAAGCCAAGGGCTGCACTGCATAGGGATTGATGCCGGCAAGGATCAACTTGCCGTCAAACAGGTAACGCTGATAGTCGTCGGCCAGAAAGGGAAATGCCAGCAGTACCTGTACCCGAAATACCAGGGCAAAGAAAAGCACAATGGCCCAAAACTGAAACGTTGATTCCTTTGAGGTGATTGAGTGCAGGTCTTTACGATGCCACTGGTTTTTACAAAGAAAGAATACCCCTAAAAAGCCAGTCCAAACGACAAGTAGTCCATCAAGTTGATGGCTGAGCGGGTTTATACTCCAGAGTAGCATGTTGAACCCCTGCGCCATCACGCATCCGAATAAAGCCAAAAGCGGATATGCGTGTTTGAAGTAGCTGATCGCGCTGGGATTGACAGTGATCACGAGTATTACTCATGGCGCTCATCATCGGATCGTTGCACCGCACCGTCGCTATCTGAGCCCTTTGCATAGTTGTGGGCGATGTCGCTCAATGTGTCCATTTGCTTACCAAAATTGCGGCACCCAGAGCACATCATTACGTGGAATTTAAGAGCAGCCCGATCTTTGAGCGATAACTCACGCTCCTGCGCATCTGATAACAGGCGTGTGGCCTGTTGACAATTCATCATGATCTTTCACCTTCGTTAAACCAGCGGTTTTCCAGACATTCGCGCAACCGTAATCGTGCCCGGTACAGCATGACATGCAGGTTGCTGGTACTGATATTCAGGGTCTCGCAAATCTCATTACTTTCCAGTTC
The DNA here is from genome assembly GCA_937139475.1 of uncultured Gammaproteobacteria bacterium. GTDB lineage: Bacteria > Pseudomonadota > Gammaproteobacteria > Enterobacterales > Psychrobiaceae > Psychrobium. Next base: position 39,150 of record CAKZQF010000177.1, read on the forward strand.
AATAAATTCCCGCATCATAAACAGCCGCGCCTGATTTTCCGGAAGCCCACTCAAACAGGCCTCGAACACCCGCCAGAAATGATCGTTTTTCACGGATTTCATGGGGTGTGACCAGGCCGCCGGGCGTTCGTCAACCTGCCAAAAACCTTTGGTATCGAACAGCGCATCGAGATTTTCCTCATCTTCATTATCCCGGAGTAAACGGCTGGCTTCGATCATGCGACTGCCTTTGCGCAGCACGTCGGCGATTTTATTTTTCAGGATCGCGAATACCCAGGTCTTCAGCGCCGAGCGCCGGTTAAAGGAGGCGGCATTTTTCAAGGCACCAATGAGCGCTTCCTGAACCGCATCTTCCGCCAAAGCCTCATCTCGTAACTGTAACGTGGCGAATTTCAGCATCTGTACGCGTAATTCCTTGAGGAAGGTAGGGTCGGTTAAATGGCTAGTGCCAGGGTCTTCACCTGGCGTTTCGGGTTGGGAAACCGGCGTTGATTCGCTATTCATTTATTCTTGTTCCGTTCAAATTCGTTTTTGGCTGCACTGTAGGACGCTACACAGTAAGGTACCACAAAGTTCATCAGTACCTGCCCCCATGCGATGGTCAACCCCTCAATAAACGCCGATCCTTGATTGATCACATTCAATAACATACCTATCACCAGCGAGACGCGTAATGCATTGATAACAATATGGCTCTGGATCAATATTTGCCCAAAAGACCTGATCATAGTTCGTTCCTGGAGACGTACTGATGGTTATGTTTGAGTAGTCCCGATAAGGGTAGCCTCTCGACGATTCCGCGCACTGTTCGGGCAATTAATGCTGTATCAGCTTCTGGCTCAAGATCCTTGGCATTGCCTGTTTTACCTGTGGGTGTAGCCTGCAACCGGCTCTCGTCATCCAGGGTCAGCTCGAATTCACCGCTGCAATTGCCGCAGTATATTTGCTCGCCAGCCTTCTGTTCACGGCGGATCGCCAGTGTCGGACCACACATAGGACAGGAGCGTAGTGGAATACCATCATCACTGTGCTCCATGATCGGGGATAATTTTCCGTGCTGTCCCAGCAAAAGGAACGCATCAACCAAATCCGTATCAAATTGATGGCCGGCTTCCGCTTTCAGAATTGATAGCGCCTTTTGCTCCGGCATGCCGGCGCGATAAGGTCGGTGGCTGGTCATGGCGTCAAAAGCATCGCAGATGCCCACGATTCGGGCATCGAGCGGTATCTGCTCGCCAGACAACCCATAGGGATAACCTCTGCCATCGGGACGCTCGTGATGCTGACTCACAGCCTCCGTAACCAGCGTCGCCAACGGATGACCAGCCAACATGCGCAGACCGATGTCTGGATGGGTTTTGATGACAGCGTATTCCTCCTCAGTCAGTTGGTCAGGTTTGCGCAGTATGGCATCAGGCACGCCTATCTTTCCCAGATCATGAAGAAAACCGCCCAGACTGATTCGCGCAACATCAACCTCGGGAAGTTCCACCGCTTGCGCCAGCAGCCAGGCATAGCGGGATACGCGCCAGAGATGCCCACCGGTGTAGGGATCTCTGGCCTCCACGAACCAGGCCATCGCCAGGAGGCTTTCCATCAGCTTTTGCGGATACCGCCCATCGTCATTGCCAAACCAGCGCTGCCAAAAACCCATGTCATGCCTCCTCAGTGGATTTTATTTCTATAGTGACTACCATCATTACCCAATATGGCGCAGCAAAAGCTGCTTTATTTGCTCGCGTTTTGCGGGATCGGACAACTCATCTTTGGCCAGGTAAAGAACGGAAGGCACCGCATTTGAAGAAGGTGTCGAATTTAACGATGAGATGCCAATTACATGGGCTGCCATACCCAGTTTACCTAGCAGCCCGGTAATGGTCGAAACGGCCCGTTCGAACGGCAGCAACGAGGCGAAAATGAGGGGCAATTTGGGATTCACACCATGAATACTGGCCGTCACATCCTCCGCTGAGGCGGTAACATTGGAAATAAGCGCCAGGGAAATAACTGCAGCATCACAACCTTTTACTTGAGTATCGATAACGCCAGGGCCATCCGGCTTCCGGATGCCATAACCACACTGCTCAAGTAAAGGCTTCATTTCCTGGACAATGAACGGGTGGGGTCTGGCTAACAGTACGGTTTTGCTCACCGCGATCTCCTCAGTATTCAATTGGCTTCTTGAGACCTTGGTCGAGCGAGCCTAAAGGTTTCTTACAACAACTGTAAGAAAATCGACCATATTCCCGACCATTGAATACGGATTTCAATACGACAAAGACATTTAAACCATGAATCAAACTGAGATAGGCATTATTGGCGGCAGCGGTTTATACCGCATGGCCAACCTGCAAGATACTAATGATCACTCGATTGATACGCCCTTTGGCAAGCCATCGGACAACATAGTTACCGGTGAGATCGGTGGTGTGCGGGTCGCTTTTCTGGCTCGCCATGGCCGCGACCACTCTTTGCTGCCTTCCGAAGTGCCTTATCGGGCCAACATTTACGCGCTAAAGCAACTTGGCGTCAGATACCTATTGTCGTTCTCAGCGGTTGGCTCCTTGCGAGAAGACATCGCGCCATTGGATATGGTTATCCCTGATCAATACATCGACCTAACCAGGAAGCGCAATAGCTCCTTTTTTGGCGATGGTGTGGTTGCCCACGTATCCATGGCGAATCCAGTCTGTAGTAGCCTTTCGAGTCTGCTGGCACAAGCGGTTGAAAGCTCTGCACCTGATGTTCGTCTCCACCGGGGAGGAACCTATATTTGTGTTGAAGGCCCGCAGTTTTCCAGTAGAGCAGAATCCAACTGGTATCGATCAATGGGAGCCAACGTGATTGGCATGACCAACATGCCGGAAGCTAAACTGGCAAGAGAGGCCCAGATTGCTTATGCCTCCCTCGCCATGGTGACCGATTACGACTGCTGGCATCCATGCGAAGCTGATGTCACCACCGAATTGGCTATTGCCAACCTGATGAAAAATGCCGAGAGAGCGCAGCACATATTAGTTAGTGCCGTCGGCCTTATGAATGAAGCTCGTCCATCATCTGAAGCTCACACGGCATTAAGTACAGCATTGATAACACCAATGGATTCGATGCCTGAAAGCAGGCAGTCTGTCATACGGACACTGCTGGTTTAAATTGGGTGGGATGTGAGGAAGGACAGGCATCTCTAAGATGTCGTGTCCACTTCAGGATCTATAAAAGTAGCCATTTTTTCCATCAGTATGACAGTCGCATTATCGGATAGCTGTTGGCCTTCCTCGATGTATTCCCAGACAGTGGCATCGCTCTTCCAGCCTCCTTGTTTTTTAATCAACTCAAAATCAACTTTCTCCCGTCCAGCCGACGTGGAGAGGCCTCGCCGAAAACTGTGGCTGCTTAGCTCCGGGACAAAGTCAAACTGACAGGCGCCGCCCAGAGTTTTGAGCAGGTCGTTCACGGCCCCGGGATTGATGGGTTTTGCTTGCATCTGATCCCAGCGATTGACCGGCCGGAACAACGGGCCAGTGGTAATATCTGCGATTTCCATCCACTTCTTGATTGCTTTGGCCGGACAACAGGCGGGATTCCCTGCAAAGGGCAGGGCTCGTGTTAAGCCAGTGGCTTGCTGATCGGTCTTGGACCGGGGCAGCCGAATGATCAGCCCTTCCGGTTCCCACACAAGGTCGTTGACTTGTATGGCGACCAGTTCGCTGCGACGAAAGGCGCCGAAAAAGCCCGTTAACACCAACGCGATATCCCGATATTTCTTCTTGCTGTCTGGAAGTTGCAGTAGATGCTTAACCATCTGTGCGATGTGCTCCAGCCGTAGCGCTTTGGCTTTGCGCTTGGGTTGACCATGGGTGCGACGAATGCCGTCCATGGTTTTACGCACCAGTGGATCGCGCACCGGATCAGTGATGCCTTGGTAATGGTGCCACTGACTGATCGCCGTAAGGTGTAAATCCAGGGTTCGGGGGTTTAGGGATTCGGCTTTAGCCAGCAGGTACTTCACGAGCGAATCCCGGTCTGTGGGCAAGCGGCCACCCCATTTTTCAAACTGTCGAATGGCGGATCGATAGGCTTTACGGGTGTTGTCGGAAGTGGCTGCCTGGAGGTAATTACGCAATGCTTCGGAGTCCTGGCGGACAAGCTGACCGGGCTCATCATTACGTAACGATAAGTCAGTGGCCAATTTAGGTATTTTATTACTCATGAATCGGGTTCCTGCGGCAGTCGCTCAAAAGGCGGCTATGTACCGGCATTACAAGTTGGAAAATTCTATTTAATCGATTTAACCTACGATAATGGTCATTATCGGTGGTTAATAATAGGAACTCAAGAAAACTTGGAAAACATAAATATAATGTTATATTACGTGATATGTATTACGTTACTAAATAATCTGAGAGGAATCGCCATGGCCCGCGCTGGAGTCACTTACCACGATGTTGCCAAAGCCGCCGAAGCCATTAAAAACCAGCGCCAAGAACCCACGGTGGATCGGGTGCGTGAATATCTCGGCACCGGCAGCAAAAGCACCATAGCACCGCTGCTCAAGCGTTGGCGGACAGACAACGGAGAGGCAGCCAATATCGGTGGACTCCCGAACGACCTCGTCCAGGTGGTGAAATCCCTGCATGAGCGGGTACAGCAGATGGCCGACCATCGGATCGAACAGGCTCGCGACGAATTCAAGGCTTCGAATGATGAACTCCGAAAAGAACTGACCGAGGCCCGCAACACTATCGCGCAGCTTACCGCTCGCCAACAGGATCTGAACAACCAACTATCACGTGTTATTGAGAAAAAAAGCCAGCAAGACAAGTCCCTGGAAGATGCCCGTGTCGGCCTGGCCAAAGCCGAGTCCCAGCGGGATGAAGCTCTTGCACGGACCACTGAATTGAAAGAAAGCGTTGCCGAACTCAAGCAGGAAAACCGGGATATCCGCGATCATTTCGAACATTACCAGCAGCGCACTGCCGAAGACCGCCAGCAGGAGCGCGAACAGTTCCGTATAGTTAACCAGGGGTTAAATGATCAGATTCAGGATCTGCAACACCGGCTCGCCCAGGCTGAGTTGAGAGCGTCCGAGCTATTCGACGTCAACGCGCAGTTACAACGAAATGCCGATGAATTAAAACGGGCCAATGCGGCGCTAAATAGCGACTTGAACGCAAAGATGGAAGATATCCAGAACCTGGAACACGAGTATGAAGAAGCCGTGACAAAGTGCCGGGAATACCAGCATAAAAATGATCAATTGGCGGAAAACATGGCCGTGCTCACCACTCAGAAAGCAGATGTCGATAAGCAAGTGGCCGTGTTATCCCACGCATTGGAGACCACCAAAGCCGAACTGAAAACCGCCCAGGATAAAGTGGCATTTCTGACCGACGAGAATAAGGTGATTCTTCAGGAAAAAGCAGTGATCCAAGGGCAGTTTAAACAGCTTCAAGGTTCGCTATAACGATTTAATGGATGTATTTTGATCGTCTGGCTGCAAATGCAGAAATCGTTGCTAGCCCCTAAACGAGCAAACTTGGCAAATTTGTCGGTTCTTCCACAAGACCCGT
>CAKZQF010000178.1 GCA_937139475.1 uncultured Gammaproteobacteria bacterium
CGTGAAATTGTACCGCATACGCTGGTGGACAATGGCCTGCGTTGGCATGTTCGTGGTTTTGACCGCAAGCATGGTGAGTTCCGTGACTTTGTGCTGACCCGAATTAAAGCAGCGGTTGTATTTGAAGACTCAAGGTTATCTGAAGCTGAACTAGAAACCCAGGACCGGCAATGGAACCGATTTGTAGAGCTAGAGTTAGTGCCGCATCCACGTATTGAGCACAGTGAAGCGATAGAGCTGGACTATGGCATGACGGGTGGCGTTCTAAAGGTTGAGATTAGAGCGGCAACTGCGGGGTACTTGCTTCGGCTTTGGAATGTTGACTGTTCATATAATCACTCATTGAAGCAACTTGAATATCAACTATGGCTGAAAAACAAACAAGCGTTATATGGAGTAGCAAACTTAGCTTTAGCGCCAAGTTATGAGGAAGATGAATGAACAATATTACGGAATATCATGCTAAGTATTTTGCGCACGAATTATCAATCCTGCATTCAAATAATGGGGTTGATAGGCTATCCCAGTCGCTATTTGACGCCAGCGTTGACCTGAACCCACACCAGATTGAAGCCGCTCTTTTTGCCATTGAAAATCCGCTCAGCAAAGGTGTTGTACTTGCTGATGAAGTAGGTTTGGGTAAAACAATTGAAGCTGGATTAGTCCTTTGTCAATACTGGGCTGAACGTAAACGGAAATTGTTAATCATCTGCCCTGCGTCATTGAGACGTCAGTGGGCCTGTGAATTGTTAGAAAAATTCAATCTGCCATCTCAAGTTATTGATGCAAAAACATTTAACCAGCTGCAAAGGGAAGGTATCTATAACCCGCTCAATAACAAGCAAATCGTCATCATGTCTTACCATTATGCGGCTAGATTAGAAGAGAAACTTGTTGCTGAAATGTGGGATTTGGTCGTAATTGATGAAGCCCACAAGCTAAGGAATGCACATCGTGAAAGTAACAAAATGGGTCAAGCTCTTAAACGTGCTTTAGATGGCCGTAAGAAACTGTTACTGACTGCCACGCCATTACAAAATTCTTTAATGGAACTTTATGGCATGTCTACATTAATTGACGAGCATGCTTTTGGCGATCAAAAAGCATTCCGAAAACAATTTATGCAGGCGGATAGCGACCCTTTGGAGTTGAAAGAACGTTTGTCTGGGTTTGTAAAGCGAACGCTGCGTAAAAACGTGCTTGAATACATTAAGTACACTGAGCGAAAGGCTATAACGATACCTTTTTACCCTAGTGAACAAGAGCAAGATTTGTACGAACGCGTGCAATTATTGCTTGAACGAGAAGACAGTTATGCACTACCGAAGAGACATCGACATCTGACAGGATTGATCCTGAGAAAACTTTTGTCTTCAAGTACAAAGGCAGTGCTTAACAACTTGCAGATCCTTAAGTATCGATTGGAAAAGTTAGCGAGTGACGGGGAAGATGACAGTGCAATCGACATCGTCCAACAAATCATTACAGACGACGATTTGGAGGATGATTTTGTTGATGAACTTGATACTACATCTGAAGCGCAAGAGAAAAAACCAATAGATTTTTCTGCTCTTCATGCTGAAATCTCAGAACTGGAAATCTTGATCAAAAAAGCAGAGCAAATCGGGGTTGATACCAAATCAAAAGAGCTACTTGTTGGTTTAGAAAAAGGATTTGTACAACTCGCTGAAATGGGCGCTGCCAAAAAAGTCATCATCTTCACTGAGTCAATGCGTACCCAGCAGTACTTAGCAGAATTTCTCGAAAACAATGGTTATGCCGATAAAGTCGTTACTTTTAGTGGCACTAACAACACACCTCAAGCGAACAAAGTTTATCAACAGTGGAAAGAGCAATATCAAGGGTCATCACGTGTTACAGGATCTGCGCAAATTGATAAGCGCTCTGCGCTGATAGACCATTTTAAAGAACATGCAGAAATTATGATTGCGACAGAGGCGGCGGCTGAAGGTGTTAACCTTCAGTTTTGCTCTCTGTTAATCAATTACGATTTGCCTTGGAACCCGCAGCGTGTAGAACAGCGGATTGGACGTTGTCACCGATATGGTCAAAAGTTTGATGTGGTTGTTATTAACTTACTCAATCAACGAAACCAGGCAGATCAGCGAGTGCTCGAACTGCTAACAGAAAAGTTTAATCTATTTGATGGTGTGTTTGGTGCATCAGATAGCGTACTAGGCAGTATCGAGAGCGGTGTAGACTTTGAAAAAAGAATTCAATCTATCTATGACTCATGTCGCTCGTCTGATGAAATTGAAGCTGCATTCTCGTTGCTACAAAAAGAGCTTGAAGAGGAAATTAGCGTCAAAATGCAAAGGACCCAAGAAAAGTTACTTGAGCACTTTGATGAAGACATCCACGATATTCTAAAGATCAAACTCGACGAAGCGAGAGAGCGCCTAGACAAAGTGGGACGGTGGTTTTGGGCTGTAACGCATCAACAATTAAAAGATTGCGCCAGTTTTGACCACGAAAATTATCGATTTACGCTACAGAAATCAGTCAAGCAGCTGCCAGTAGGTCAATATCAATTACTGAGAAAAGCAGGTAGTGAAAACAGTGAGTTGCAAGTTCAAGATCAACATAGCCATGCTTACCGCATTAATCATCCACTTGGTGAATATGTAATTGATAATGCTAAATCGATAGAAACTAAACGAGCACTGCTGTCGTTCGACTACACCAATCATGCAACAAAGATATCCGTTGCTGAAAAGTTAAAGGGTCAGTCAGGGTGGTTAACGTTGAGTGTTCTTGGAGTTGATGCATTCAACAGGCAAGAGTTTTTGCTTTTTACAGCTAAAACAGACAGTGGCCAACTTATTGATAATGATGCTTGTAAAAGGCTGTTTAATTTAGGGGCGAGTGTAGGCCGAAATGAGAACGGCAACGAGCAAAATACCCTACCTTCTGAGCTTATTGAACTGAAAAAACGGCAAATTGACGCCAAGCTGGCTGAAGTTATGGACGAAAATAATGCATTGTTTGAGGTTGAAAGAGACAAATTAGAGAAGTGGGCTGAAGACAAAGTGTTCGCAGCAGAGGAAGCGCTGCGAGATACGAAGGCACAAATTAAGTCAGTAAAGAGAGAGTCTAGGCACGCTATAACAGTTGAAGAGCAAAAGCAAAATCAAGAGAAGCTCAAGCAACTGGAACGACTACAAAAACGCCAGCGAATGGAGATATTTGATATTGAAGACGAAATTGCTGATAAGCGTGATGAACTAATCGCTGCTTTAGAAGAGCGCATGAAGCAAAGAACTGAAGTGACAGAGTTGTTCACAATTCGTTGGCAAGTGATATAGGAGGCATACATGTTAAAAAAACTAGAACTTAACAACTTCAAGGCCTGGGAAAAGCTAGCGATAAACTTTGGCATGGTGACAGGTTTATTCGGAACAAACAGCTCCGGTAAAAGTAGCCTAATTCACTTCTTACTTATGCTTAAACAAAGTAAAGATAACAGCGATAGAGCAATTGCTGCTGACTTTGGTGGTCATGACAAGCTGGTTGAATTAGGAACATATCATGATGTGGTATTCAAACACGATACGACAAAAGATATCTCTTGGAATTTAACTTGGAATTTACCCAAAGAGTTAAAAATACAAGATGTAGAAAAAAGCTCTTCTAGCGTTTTGTTTAAAGCTTCTAGCTTAGAAGTATCTTCCTCTATCGGTTTAGAAGATAAGCTGTTAGCTGTTAAAACGTTAGGTTATGGTTTTTCGGATCATCAATTTTCAATACAAAGAAAACCTGATTCCAAAGATTTTGATCTTGTAGCAAAGGGTACTACGAAGTTTCGTTTTACACGTACTCAGGGACGTATGTGGAAATTACCAAAGCCAACCAAAAATTATCTTTTCCCGGATCAAGCCAAAACTTATTATCAGAATGCGGATTTTCTTAGCCAGTTTGAAGCGTCCTTTGAGGCGGCGATGGATAATATTTACTACTTAGGGCCACTTCGCGACTATCCAAAACGCACATATCAGTGGTCTGGAACTAGTCCTACAGATGTGGGTACTAGAGGTGAACTTACCATTAATGCCATATTGGCCGCTTCAACTCGAAATGAAAAAAGAAGCCTAGGCTATAAAAAGCACAATAAGACTTTTGAAGAAATGATTGCTCATTGGCTAAAAGCTTTGGGATTAATCCATTCTTTCCGTGTAGAAGAAGTGGCAGCAAATTCAAATATTTTCCGCACTTTGGTTAAAAAAGAATTAGGCAGCAGTGAGGTTGGCCTTACCGATGTTGGCTTTGGTGTGTCACAAATATTACCAGTATTAGTGTTGCTCTATTATGTTCCCGAAGGGAGTACTGTTTTATTAGAACAGCCCGAGATTCACTTACATCCATCAGTGCAAAGTGAGCTTGCCGATTTAATTTTAACTGTATCTAAAACTCGCAATGTTCAGGTGATTGTCGAAAGCCATAGTGAGCACTTTATACGCCGTTTACAGCGAAGAGTTGCAGAGAGCAGTGCTGAACAAACAGACATTGCGCTTTACTTCTTTTCGACAAAACAAGGACGTGCAAATTACGAAACACTGCAATTAGACGAGTTTGGGTCAATTCACAATTGGCCTGAAAACTTTTTTGGCGATGAAATGGCAGAAATTGCCGCTACTCGCAAGGCGGCATTGTTAAAACGAAAAGCCAAACAAGATTCGGAGCAATGTAGTGAGTAATGTTGCTAAAAAAGTGATTGATAGCAATGTTGCAATTGTCGCCAATGGCCACTCATCACAAGCATCAATCGATTGTGAGCTGGCTTGCGTTGAGCTTTTAGAGCGTTGCGAACACCTTTCAATCTGTCTCGATCAAACAAGTTTGATAATGGATGAATATGCCAAACACCTTAGTTATGCCGGTAACCCAGGTGTGGGTGATATGTTTTTTAAGTATCTGCATGACAATCAATACGCCGAAAAGAATATCGAATTAGTAACAATCAATCAGGTTGCTGATGATCAACGAGGCTTTGCCGAGTTACCAAAAAATAACTTTGACCCATCAGATAGAAAATTTTTAGCAACGGCGGTTTCCGCTGGGGCGCATGTTGTAAACGCGACAGACAGCGACTGGGCAGAGCAACAAGAATTAATGAACCAATTGAATATTACCGTACAACAGTTATGTCCTGATTGCTGTGAACGTCAACCAAATTAAGAGAAGACTATGAGCAAGTACAACGAGCTAGTTAAAAAGCTAAAAGAGATTTTTCAGATTGACCGTCCAGAGTTGGACTTTGGCATTTACCGTATCCTCAATTCGCGTGCTGACGAGATAAATGACTACCTAGACAATAAGCTTAAATCAAAAATACAAACTGCATTGGCTGATGCAGGAAATGCGAATAAAGCTGATCTTGAGCAGCAACTTCAAGCTGTAATAAAAGCGACAACGGAAGCGGGGTTTGAGCCAGATCAAAGTCCAAAAGTTCAGGCGTTGAAAAAGCAAATAGCTGAAACTGCAACCGGTGCTAGCGAGCATGAAAATGCCGTATTCTCACATCTGCTCACATTCTTTTCTCGTTATTACGATAACGGTGACTTTATCAGCAAGCGCCGCTACAAAGGTGATACTTATGCTATCCCTTATGCAGGTGAAGAAGTCATGCTGCATTGGGCCAATAAAGACCAGTATTACATTAAAAGCGGCGAGAACTTTGCCAACTATGCTTTTAAACTCGATGATGGTCGTAAGGTAAGCTTCAAGCTGCTGTCGGCAGATACCGCCAAGGATAATCGTAAAGATAACGATGCTGACCGTCGCTTTGTCCTCATAGAGCCCCATACTCGCACCAAATTGGACGAGGATGGAGAAGAGTTTGAACAGACTTATCAACCAGTTGAAGTTGTAAAATCGACAGAAATTATTAACGGTGAATCAGTTGTCACTGAAGAACTGGTCATTCATTTCGAATACAAAGCGATGAAAAAAGGCACCAAGCAAGATGCCTTAGTGCAAACAGCGATCGCTACTATTTTATCAGATAGCCAAGTCCAGCAGTATTGGGCGGATCTTTCCAAACGAGCGCCAACCGAGAGTAACCCAAGCCGCACAGAGCTTGAACGCCATCTTACCACCTACACTCAGCGTAATACCGCAGATTACTTTATTCACAAAGATCTCGGCGGATTCTTGAGTAATGAGCTGGACTTTTACATCAAGAATGAAGTGATGAACTTGGATAATGTTCAAAATGCGGAAGTGTTTGCGAACATCGAAAAGCAATTGCGAATGATCCAGTGTTTACGAACTGTGGCTCAAGAATTAATTACCTTCTTGGCACAACTTGAGAATTTTCAAAAGAAACTTTGGACTAAGAAAAAATTTGTTTCTTCTTGTGACTATTTAGTTACATTAGATAGGATTCCGAAAAACTTTTATAGTTTGATCTGTGAAAATGATAAACAGTGGCAACAATGGCAAGCACTTGGCCTACTTAAAGCTAATGTTTCTGACAGATTAGAGTGGTTAGAAAACCATATTGGTTTAATGATTGATACATCAGTATTCGAAGAACAGTTCAAAGCTGATTTGTTATCCTCATTTGAGGATATGGATAACTCAATTACTGGGTTAATGTTGAATAGTGACAATTATCAGGCGCTTAATGTCATTAAAACTCGGTTTAGAGGTAAAGTCTCAAGCGTTTATATTGACCCTCCGTATAACACTAGTGCATCTGAAATACTTTATAAAAATAGTTACAAACATTCATCTTGGTTAAGCATGATGCAGGACCGATTGATCGTTGGAAAAGATTTGATGTCGGATGATGCAACTCAATGTGCAACGATAGATGATGTAGAGTTTAATGAGTTAAATCTTCTGATCTCAGAAGTCTTTGGCGAGGACAATGTTACAGGCGTTGTCCCTATTAAGATCAACCCATCAGGCAGACCTACAGAGCGTGGTTTTGCTTTGACTCATGAATATGCAATTTTTTCGGGAAAAACCGAGAAAGCATCTATTTCAAAAATCCCTCGTTCAGATGAGCAATTAAAACGCTTTAAAGAAAAGGATAATACAGGAATTTTTGAGTATAGGAACTTACGAAGGGAAGGTTCGAACTCGGACAGAGCTGATGGTCAACGCCAATATTATCCAATATTTGCCAATCTAGAAACTGGCCAGATACGCGTTCCGAATATGGAGTGGAGTGAGGCAGATCGTGAATGGATAACAATTGAAACACCATTTGAAAATGAGGTTATTATATATCCTAATACAGACTCTGGGCGTGAAAAAAACTGGCGCTGGAGTGAAGCAAATGTAAGAGCAGACTATAGTCAGTTTTTGGCTAGAATCCCAAAAGGAAGCGATAAGCCTCAGGTATACTACAAATATCGCCCAAATTTGGAAGGTGTGACCCCACTAACATTCTGGTCTGAATCAAAGTTTTCAGCTACAGAGCATGGCACAAAAGTACTTAAAGACCTATTTAGTGATACAAGCTTTTCTTATCCAAAATCTATTCATGCTGTAGAAGAAAGTTTGCGGGTGATGGGTGTCCATAAGTCAGATGGTGTGGTTTTGGATTATTTTTCTGGCTCAGGAACTACTGGGCATGCAGTAATAAATATGAACAGAAGTATGGGGCTTAATAATAAGTTTATCTTAGTGGAGCAAGGAACGTACTTCGATACAGTAACCAAACCAAGAATCCAAAAAGTTGCTTATTCAAATGACTGGAAAAATGGTAAGGCAGAATCAATGGATTATGTTTCGCAATGCATTAAAGTCGTCAGACTTGAGGGGTACGAAGATACATTAAACAACATTTCGCTGTCTAAAAAGAATTCGAGCCTATTCGATTTGATGTCTTCCGAAGCGTCAGCAGACTATTTATTAAAATATATGCTGGAAGAGGAAAGCAAGGGTTCATTGTTAAATACAGATAACTTCCGAAAGCCATTTGATTATCAAATGAATATTTCAGCTGACTCTGCTGGCGCAACCGAGCGTAAAACAATTGACTTAGTAGAAACCTTCAATTTCCTGATTGGCTTACATGTTAAGTCGATTGAATCGAATATCGAGCGTGGCTTTGTTCGTGTTGAAGGGACTTTACCAAGTGGTGAGCGTACCCTTATTTTGTGGCGCGATTGCGACAAAATTGGTTATGAAAAACTTAATGATTACGCTAACCGCTTTGATCTGTATGCCAAAGAGCAGACTTTTGATGTGATTTACATTAATGGCGACCACAATTTGCCAACGGCATTTACGGTTGATGGTGACGACGGCGAAGTGTTACGTAGCTTAAAACTCCGTCAAATTGAGCCGGAATTCCTGAGCCTGATGTTTGCTGAGGAGATTTAAGCATGGCCCGTTCTCCACAAAAAGCTGCGTCTACTGGGAAAGCAGTAAAAAAACAAAGTAATAGTAAATTAAGCTTCCATAAACAACTGGTACTTAACCGTTTTATGTTTCGCTTTTTCAAAGATGGGACTTTGCAAGGTTTAAAACTACGTTTAGGCGAAGACCGTTTTGAAGGCATTCATGAGGATGGACAAAGCTTGTTCTTCCATGAATTGAGTAACTATCTCTTTGAGGTCGATTTAATCGACCTTGATGAGCTGCGTCGTTACGACTTGAACATCGTTAAGCATTGGCAACAGATCACCGAATACCGTAACCGTAAAGAAGATACGGTACTGAATATGAAATATTTCCAGTACTTGTCTCTCTTGTTTACAGAGATTTATCTCGACTGGCACTTCAATCGCAAACAAGAGCTGCTTAATGGGCTGAATCGCGAGCTTGAAGATTACAATGTAGAAAACAGTAAAACAGCGAAAGACAGAGCCAATCAGTTTAGACAGTATATTTTGGAAGATTTGAACAAGCTGGCATTTTGGAATGCTACGGGTTCAGGTAAGACGTTGTTATTACACGTTAATATTTTGCAGTATTTGCACTATTTTCAAAATGGTAATACCAGCCATTACCCTGACAAGATCATTCTGCTCACACCGGATGAGCGCTTGTCACAGCAGCATATGAATGAACTGTATGACTCAGGTTTTTCTCATATTCAGTTGTTTGATAAGTCTAAGCCAACACCGTTCAGAGGCACGATTGAAGTTATTGATATCAATAAACTTGCAGATGAAATGGGTGACAAAACGGTAGCGGTTGAAGCTTTTGAAGGTAAAAACCTTGTGCTAATTGATGAAGGCCATAAAGGTACAGGTACTGCTGCCGGTGCTTGGATGCGTCGTCGTGACAAGTTGACCCGCGATGGTTTTGCCTTTGAGTATTCTGCCACCTTTGGTCAGGCTGTTTCCGACGGTAAAACGGTTGACTCAGTTGAAGTGGATATCAAAAAGAAGAAAGCTAAAATGCTGTTCGAAACGACAGCGTTAGGTAAGTTAACTGAAGAACAGTTAGCACAATTGGAATTAGATACAGAGGAGCAGCGTGACGCTCGCATTCAAGCAACACGCGAAGTGTATGGCAAATCAGTGCTATTTGATTACTCGTATAAATTTTTCTACGAGGACGGTTATGGAAAAGAGTCACTAATCCTTAACCTGAACCCAGCGCAAGATAAACAAGATGAGCGACGTTATGAGTACTTCACTGCGTGTTTGCTCAGCTTCTACCAACAGCAATATTTGTTCACTAAAAACAAAGACCAGTTAGCTGAGTTCAACATTGAAAAACCACTTTGGGTGTTTGTGGGAAACACTGTTGGCGGTGAAGATTCTGATATTCATGCTGTCTTACGTTTTCTAGCTTGGTTCTTGAATAATGAAGCACAAGCTAAAGCTTGGATAAAAGATCTGGTGGATAACAAAGCGCGGATTCTCGATACCAAAGATCGGAATATTTTTGAGAAGCGTTTTATAGCTTTGATGAATGGTCCTGAAGATATTTATGCCGATATTCTTGCCAAGCTATTCAACACAACTCATTCAGGTCAGCGTCTTCGAGTATTAAATCTGATAGGTAGTAAAGGTGAGTTGGCGCTTCAGGTTGGCGAAGCTGCGCCATTTGGTTTGATTAACATTGGTGATTCACCATCGCTTTATAAGATGTGTGAAGAGGATACTACTTTTGATTATCAAAGAGATGATTTTGCGAGATCACTCTTTCATACATTGAACGATAAAGATTCGAAGCTGCATATCTTGATTGGTTCTCGTAAGTTTACCGAAGGCTGGAGTAGTTGGCGTGTATCAACTATGGGCCTATTGAATATGGGACGTGGAGAAGGTTCGCAGATCATTCAGTTGTTTGGCCGTGGTGTACGCTTAAAAGGTCGTGACTACTCGCTAAAACGCAGCACGCCGGGACAACGGCCAAAAGGGATTCATTTAGATAAGCTTGAAACTTTGAATATTTTTGGTGTTCGTGCCGATTACATGGCGACGTTCAAGCAGTATCTCGAAGACGAGGGGATTACTCCTAGTGATGAAATATTAGAGCTGAATTTTGAAACGCGTCCTAACTTACCGGCAACCAAGTTGAAAACGCTAAAATTGAAAGATGGGTATAAAGATAATCAGAAATACGGCTTTAAGCGTGTTCATTTTCCTGAGTTATATCAAGTTCCTACTGAGTTCGAAGGGAAAATTAAACTTCCTCATGTGAAGTTAGACCTGTATCCAAAGCTTGAATCCATTGATACAAATAGAAAAGGCGACAACACGCCCGTCAATGTTCGATTTGAAGGTAAACTCGATTATAAAGTGGTTTCTGCATTCGACTTTGAGCGCTTATACCTTGCGGTTCAGGATTATAAATTGCAACGAGGTTGGTCAAATCTTCGTCTTGATAAGCAACGGTTAATGGATTTCTGTTTGGGAAATAGTGGCTTTTCCAACAAGTGGTACACACTGCTTATTCCGAAATCAGAGCTAGACATCAAGCAATTTTCTGATGTTAAGAAGCAAGAAGATATTATGTTGCGCCTGTTGCTTGACTATACAGAGCGATTTTATAACGCGTTGAAAAATGCTTACGAAGGACAGTTCTATCAGGTAACGCAAGTCCAGGAAGACGATCCTGGCATGATCAAAATGTATCATTTTGAAATTGAGGAATCGGATGACGGCTTAGATTATGCTCAGCGATTGGAGCAATTGCAGGATATCGTTGCTCAAGGGGATATTGGCAAAGCTAAAGAATGGAATGCCCCGGGAATGGTGGCAGTGACTTTTGACAAGCATTTGTACTATCCACTTCTCTCGATTGAAAAAAATGCTGACTTGCCCTTAAAAATGCGACCTATGGCATTTGATGCGCCAAGTGAAATTACTTTCATTCAAGATTTAGAGGCGTTTATTGAAACACCAAGAGGCCAGGAAATCATCGGTGATAAGAGCTTATATCTTCTACGTAACGCTGATACAAAATCAAAAGGATTAGGTTTTGCGACTGCGGGGAATTTTTATCCTGATTTTCTATTATGGCTAGTGGATGATAAAACGGGTAAGCAATGGCTTAGCCTTATTGATCCCAAAGGTATTCGAAACCTGAATTTAGATGACGCTAAGTTTGGGCTGTATTCTGAAATTAAAGCATTAGAGCCGAAACTCGCTGATAAAGACTTAAGCTTAAGTGCTTTCATCGTATCTGAAACGTTGCATTCGGATTTGATCAACGTATCTGAGTCAAAAGATAAACTTGAAAAGCGTAATGTTTTATTTATGGAAGATACTGGACCGGTTTATTTAGAGAAGTTGTTTAGAAAAATGGTTGCTTAGCTTAGGCAGGCCTGAAGGGCTGAAAAGCCCTTCGATTACATCCAATGTGTTGGTATCTCTAACTCGAAATTTTTAGCAACATACTGAAGCATCGTGATGATCTCACGATGCTTTTTTTCATCGTAGGTTAACCCATCTTGCTTTTTCTGGATGATGTCTTTTAGCTCGTTCAGGTTGAACATTCCAAGCTTATAAAAATTTCCCCAGCTAGGAACTCCAAATAAGTTATAAATCGTTTCAGTGGCATCGCGCTCGCTAGCAAGACGCTTGGGTTCATCGATTTTAGCAAGAGCCGCTTCACCTTCTTCTTTTGTATCGTATGTATTCAGTTGTTTCATAGTTTTGCCACTTAAATAGCTAAAAGATTCGATTATTTATCTGATGACAGATATTGCCATTTACTAAGGATGATACCACTTTTGCAGGGGTATTTATGCTTAGTAGATTTTTAAAGTCGCAACACCAACCTGAGTCAACTGAATCAGAAATCCCACGCTATCCGCCATTCCTGAAAGGGTTGCCAGCTGCGTCCCCCGAGGATTTGCAGTCCACACAAGACGAGCTAATTGCCAAACTGCGCCAGGTACTTGGCTTTAACCAGCGTGATTTTCAACGGTTGATTCAGCCCTGCATTGATCATCTGGCTGCTTATGTTCATTTGTTGCCAGCGTCTGAGCATCATCATCACAGTGGCGCTGGTGGTTTATTACGTCACTCGTTGGAAGTTGCTTTCTGGGCAGCACAAGCAGCTGAAGGGATCATCTTTGTTGCCAGTGGCACACCAGTTGAGAAAAAAGAGCTGGAACCAAGGTGGCGTGTTGCGGCGGCTCTTGGCGGTTTGTTCCATGATATTGGTAAGCCTGTTTCAGACTTGTCCATTACAGACGAAGATGGACGCTATCAGTGGAACCCGTTTTTAGAAACCTTATCTCAGTGGACCACTAATAACAGCATTGAACGCTATTTCATTCGCTGGCGCGACGGACGGTGCAAGCGGCACGAGCAATTCTCAATTCTGGTGTTAAACCGGGTGATGACACCTGA
>CAKZQF010000179.1 GCA_937139475.1 uncultured Gammaproteobacteria bacterium
CCTGCAAGGCCTGCTGCCGTCATATTAGCCAACATCGCAAACGCGATAACCAAACCAAGTTTCACATCCCCTTGCCAAAGTGCGACAACCACAGAAAGGATCAAGGCCCAAATCAACCCATTGAGCGCACCAATCGCCAACTCTTTTCCGATTAGCCAGCGCTTATTACGATCGCCAACATGGCCCAATGCCATACCACGAATAATTAGGGTTAATGTTTGATTACCAGCGATGCCGCCCATACTTGGCACTAGCGTATTTAAAATAGCGAGGATCGCCATTTGAGCCAGAATAGGCTCAAACATGTTGCTTACTGCTACCGCTGCTAATGCGGTAAGTAGATTGATACCTAACCAGACTGAACGCTTGCGGGTACTCTTGACTACGGGGGCGAAAGTATCTTCTTCATCATCTAAGCCCGCCATACTCATCATTGAGTGTTCAGCGTCCTCACGGATGATGTCAACGACATCATCGATGGTGATCCGGCCCAATAGTTTACCTTGTGTATCAATAACAGGTGCTGAGAGCCAATCGTGACGCTCAAATTGCTGCGCTACTTCGGTTTCTTCCATCTGAGCAGGAACCGCTTCAATGGTTCGGTCCATGATTTGCGACACGGTCATCATCGGATTCGATGTGATTAAGCTAGCTAAGGTAACGCCGCCGAGTAACAGGTCTTCACTATCAACAACATATAGCATATCAGTTGCTTCTGGCAGCTCGCCTTTTAGGCGCAAATAGCGCAAAACAACGTCAATATTTACGTCGGGCCGCAAGGTCACTGTATCGGTGTTCATGATACTACCGGCAGTGTCTTCCTCGTAGGCCATGGCCGCTTCAACACGATGCCGGTCTTGTGCATCCATGGCGCCAAGTACTTCAAGATAGATACCGTCAGGTAGTGTTCTTAATACTTCGGTTAGGTCATCGGTGTCCATGCCTTCGGCAGCGGCTGCCAGTTGATGTGCCTGCATTTGTCGAACAATGCTTTTTTGTACATCTTCTGATAGTTCTTCAAGGATGTCACCTTGATCATCATGGTCAACTAAATCCCATAATACTTGGCGGCTTTTGTAAGGACTTGATTCAAGGAGTAATGCGACATCGCATGCCGGCATATCCATCAATAGCTGTCGAACATGGACAAACATTCCGCTAGAGAGTGCTTGTTGCACCTCTTCGAAACGTTGATTTGAGTTTTCTTGATCGACTACTTTTTCTGGCATAATGACGACACATTCAAGCTATGACAAATTTGAATTTGTCGTTAAGTAATATGATTTATAGCGTGTTATATTCTAGACGATGTTTGAATGATTTTCAGCTACTACTTTGTCTAAATATTTCACGGTGGTGGATTTGAATATTGTGTCGTTGATCAGCAAAGTTTCTAGCCAGTTTTTGCGCAAGGTAAACACTGCGATGTTGACCACCGGTACAACCGATGGCAATGGTTACATAACTGCGATTATTCTGCTCTAGTAGTGGTAACCAAGTGGTGATAAATTCGGTGATCTGCTTATCAAGCATAATGACAGACTCTTGCTTGCTTAAGTAATCAGCAACAGGGAAGTCTAGGCCAGTAAAAGGTTTAAGTTCTGGTACCCAATGAGGATTAGGCAGAAAACGAACATCAAAAACGTAGTCAACATCTCGTGGTAAGCCATATTTAAATCCAAACGATTGAAATACTAGGACTAATTCACTGCTTTTAGTACCAATTACCCGCTCTTTAATCAGGTCACTTAGCTGATAAATAGTAAAGTTGGTGGTATCTATTTTTAAGTCAGCAAAAGCTTCTAACTGGCGTAATAGTATTTTTTCTTCTTTAACTGCTTCTAGTAGGGTTAAGCATTGCTGAGTTAACGGGTGTAATCTACGTGTTTCGCTGTAGCGTTTTATCAACGCCGTACTGGATGCATCAATGAAAATCATTTGTAGCTGACAGTGCTGCTTTAATGACTCTATCAATTCCGTAAGTTCGTCTTGGGTTTCAGGTATGTTACGAACATCCAAGCTAACGGCAACAGGTTGCTTGGAGGATGCGCGACTTAATAGCAGCGGCATCAGGAGCTTAATTGGCAGGTTATCAACACAGTAATAGCCGAGATCTTCGAGTACTCTCAGCGCCACACTTTTTCCGGAGCCTGAAGTGCCGCTAATAATGGTGAGTTTCAATGGAGTACCTTCGACTAAAAACGATTAATGCTAATATTTTAAGCACTTGGCATTGTTTTGCAAGGGTAATATTTTATAAAAATAAGCCCGGCTTAACCGGGCTGTTGGATAATCAATGTCGATGGAGTTTTTCTTTGTGCTTGATAACCTGTCTATCGAGTTTTTGAACCATTGAATCGATAGCGGCATACATATCTTCGTGACTTGATGCGGCAAATACTTCGCCACCATTTAAGTGTAGGGTCGCTTCAGCTATTTGCTGGAGCTTTTCAACATTTAAGACAACATGAACATTATTGATATGCTCAAAATGGCGCTCAAGTTTACCAAACTTGCTGTGAACATATTCATGAAGTGAATCGGTAATATCTACATGGTGACCAGTTAAATTAATCTGCATAAAATGCATCCTCCATTTCTAATTAGCTTAGATTAAGCTCTTTCTTTGGTTGGAAGGCGGGATGGATAGCGCATCACGATACTTTGCAATGGTTCTTCTCGCTACTTTAATCCCTTGTTCCGCTAACAAATCAACAATTTTGCTATCACTTAGTGGCTTTTTACTGTTTTCTGCCGCAACTAATTTTTTTATAATCGCACGAATTGCAGTAGATGAACATTCTCCACCATTCTCTGTGCTCACATGGCTTGAAAAGAAGTATTTCAGTTCAAATATACCACGTGGTGTATGCATATATTTTTGGGTCGTTACACGAGAAATTGTTGACTCGTGCATTTCAACAGCTTCTGCTACATCATTTAATACTAGCGGTTTCATCGCTTCTTCGCCATATTCGAAGAAACCTCTTTGCTGCATTACGATGCAATTTGATACTTTTAATAAGGTATCATTACGACTTTCCAGGCTCTTTATAAACCACTTGGCTTCTTGCAAGTGGCCGCGAATAAACTGTGTATCACCAGAGCTGGTGCTTGTTTTGGTTAATGCGGCATATTCAGCATTAACTCGTATTTTTGGCATACAGTCAGGGTTTAGCTCAACAACCCAACGACCTTTAACTTTTTTAACCGATACATCAGGAATAACATACTCATCCTTTTCCTTTAGGATAGTGCTTCCAGGATGTGGATTGAGTGTCTGAATTAGTCTAATTGCTTCGCCTAGCTGTTGTTCCTTGAGTTTCGCTTTACGTGCTAGGGTGCGGTAATCTCGATTACCCAGCAGCTCCATAAAGTTTTCTACCAGTAAAATTGCTTCATCTCGCCAAGGTGTTTCAGGGCAAAGGTGTTTTAATTGAATCGCCAAGCACTCACCGGGTGTACGGGCTGCAACACCAACTGGGTCGAAGTGTTGAACACGCTTTAAAACAGCCTCAACTTCATCAAGCTCTACGTCTGGATTAGCCATTGCCTGAAGAATATCTTCGGTACTTTGCATCAGGTAACCCGACTCTTCAATCGCATCGATAATAGCAAAGGCAATTGCGCGGTCAGTATCAGAAAAAGGCGTTAGATTGGCCTGCCATAGCAGGTGGTCTTGTAAATTCTCTGTGGTTTCACCTTGATAGGTAAAGTCACTTTCAGGTCCTGCAGTAGAAGAAGCAACCGGCGCACTCGGGCCTGCTGAAATATAATCATCCCAAGTGGTATCAGTGGGTAAATCGTCACTTATATTTTGTTGGTCAAGCGCTTGTGAAGTATCAAGGGCACTTGCATCGTAATCAGTATCACTGGTACTCGTTTGCTCGTTAGGCGTTGACTCTTGCTGGTTTGCTTCTGTATTGGAGGCGCTTTCGCTCGATTCAAAGCTTTCTTCAACTTCTAACAGTGGATTACTGTCGAGGGCCTCTTGGATTTCATTTTGCAGGTCAAGTGTAGAGAGTTGCAACAATCGAATCGCTTGCTGTAACTGTGGGGTCATGGTTAATGATTGACCAAGTTTTAACTGTAATGAAGCTTTCATTGAAATCCGTGTTTAATAGTTTTGTTTAGCCAACTTTGCTTACGTCGACTGTTCCAAGTGGTTACTATAGTTTAAATTGCTCGCCAAGATAAACATCTCTTACCGTTTGGTTGGATAAAATCTCTTTAGGTTGACCTTGCGCAATCATTTCGCCATGGCTTACGATATAAGCAAACTCACACACGTCCAGTGTTTCTCTCACATTGTGGTCAGTAATTAATACACCTAATCCACGGTCTTTTAATTGCTCAATAATCTGTTTAATGTCGATAACCGAAATCGGGTCGACACCAGCAAAGGGCTCGTCGAGCAAAATAAATTCAGGATCAGCAGCTAATGCTCGTGCTATCTCAACGCGGCGGCGTTCGCCACCGGATAGGGCCATGCCTAAACTATCGCGAATATGTTGAATATGAAACTCTTCAAGTAAGCTTTCAACTTTTGCTTTTCGCTGCTTAGTGTTTAGGTCTTTCCTCGTTTGCAGTATAGCCATAATATTATCATAGACAGATAATTTTCTAAAAATCGAAGACTCTTGTGGTAGGTAGCCAATCCCTTGTCGTGCTCTCTCATGCATTGGCATTAATGTAATATCATTATCGCCAATGCTAACATTGCCACTATCACTTGGCACTAACCCAACAACCATATAGAAAGTGGTTGTTTTACCCGCCCCATTGGGCCCTAAAAGTCCGACGATTTGCCCTTTAGCAACTTCTAAGCTCACACTAGTTACAACTTGGCGCCCCGAATAGTTTTTAGCGAGGTTCTTTGCGCTTAATTTTGTCATCAATTTAATTAACTTTATCGTTAGGCTGCAAAATAGTAGTAACTTGATCTTCTTTGTTCACGTCACCATCGGCGTTAAGTAACTTCCTAATCATATCATAGCTTATCAGTTGACCTTTGACGGTGTTCTTGCCCCAAGTCAATTGTGCTTCATTAGTCAGCTTAATTATGTTGGTACCACGCTCAAAGCGAATTTCTTTTGCTTGAGCACTAATGACAGTACCGTCATCGACTGTTTGCTCAAACTTTGCGGGCTTGCCTTTTAAAACCATTAACTCCAAACCGCTGTTGCCGTGATTGTATATCTCAAGGCGGTCTGCACTAATTGTTATTGAGCCCTGGGTTATGGTTACGTTGCCTTTGTAAACTGCAACACTTTTACCAATATCGATATATTGATTATCTGCAGTAATTGACGCTTGTTTGCTAAAATCATCGGATAGTGCAAACGATTGGTTACAAGTTATTAGCGCTAGGAAAAGTAAGGCACTAGCTTTGATTGTTTTCATAAACTGCCTGTATATCTTTAATTAATTCAAATTGCTGTTGTTTAAAATCGGCTTGTAATCCTTGTCCAGTGATCCTAAATTGCTTACCTGCAATTTCAACATGTTCATCGCTTGTAATGAGCATGGTACTTAAATTGAGTTCTAAATAGGACGTTTTTATCACTCTTACTTTTTCATCAGGGTCGATTGCACTTATAGTAACATTATTTTTTAAAAGCACACGGTGCTGTTGGTCAAAAATCCCAATTTCAGCATCGATCTTCCACTTAGCATCACCTTGTTTAGGGTAAATAATATAACTTGGCTTCGTAAAGGTGGTACTGGTGTTGTTGTAATGCTCCATATATTTCGCGTTAACTGATGCAGATAAAAAACCTTCTTCATCGTACTGGCGTAATGTCATATCAGTCGCGGTAAAATCTGGTAAATTTTTAGTATTGGTTAATGGGGTCTTAACCGAGGTTACGGACCAAAAGGGATTCCAGAACAACAATATACAGGAACCAAAAAACAGACAGATTAATACGACTGCACGATTCATACGCTCATGCCTTTTGCTGACTCTAGTAGCCCTTTACTGTCTAAGATTAGGTCGCTCGATTCACGTACCGCGCCAAATCCCCCAGGGGTGAATGTTCTGTAATCGCAAGACAATAACAGGGCAGGGTGGGCATCGTTGACTGCAATGCCTAAACCGCAATGCTCAATAACAGGTCGATCAACCAGATCGTCTCCAATATAAGCAACCTGCGCCGGCGTAATACCAAATTTTGTCATTAACTCTTGATACGCCACAAATTTATCTTCTTGTCCTTGGTAAATATGCTTTATTCCTAAATTTGTCATGCGATTTTCAACGATCGCTGATTTACGGCCAGTAATAATAGCAACATCAATGCCTGCATTAATAAGCGACTTGATGCCAAAACCATCTTTAGTGTGAAAAGCTTTTAGCTCTTCTCCTTGATTTCCCATGTAGATACGGCCATCAGAAAAGACACCATCAACATCGCATATCAGTAATTTAATCTTACTTGCCTTAACCCATACTGACTCATTTATCATGCCATATAAAGTATTTCGCGTGGTCATTTAGACTACTCCTGCCTTTAACATATCGAGCATATTTAATGCGCCAATAGGTTTGCCTTGTTCAACAACAAACAAGCCGTTGATATTTCTATCTTCCATTAGCTTTAATGCGCTGGCGGCTAATACGTTACCATTTAACACGACTGGCTTCTGGGTCATGACTTCGCTAATTGCAGTACAATGGAAGTCGAGCTTTTGGTCTAAGGTACGTCGCAGGTCTCCATCAGTGAATAAACCGACTAAGTCACCGTCTGCGTTGACAACACCTGTCATGCCGAGACCTTTTTCCGATACCTCTAGCAGGGCATGGCTTATGGTGGCCTCTTGGGGAACTAAGGGCAGCTGGGCACCTTGATGGGCAACATCTAAAACTCGCAATAGCAGTTTTCGGCCTAATGCACCGCCAGGGTGAGAAAGAGCAAAATCATCTGCGGTAAAGCCTTTTGCTTGTAATAAAGCGACAGCTAAAGCATCGCCCATAACTAAGGTTGCTGTCGTACTCGATGTCGGTGCAAGTCCTAGCGGACAGGCCTCCTCTGATACTTTTATGCAAAGATGAATTTGTGCATATTTAGCCATAGCAGAACTTGGGTTGCCAGTCATCGCAATAACGGGAATCCCCATGCGCTCCATCACAGGATACAGCGTAAGAATCTCACTGGATGTGCCGGAGTTTGAAATAGAAAGTACGACATCAGATTTAGTGATCATTCCTAAGTCACCATGGCTGGCTTCGCCAGGATGTACAAAAAACGCTGCCGTGCCAGTACTTGCTAGTGTCGCTGCTATTTTTTTGGCGATATGGCCTGACTTCCCCATCCCCATTACAACGACTTTGCCCGAGCAATTTAATATTAGCTGGCAGGCCTCATTAAAATCTTGATTAATATATTGAGCGATCTCTCTAAGGGCATCAATTTCAGTGTTTAAAACCTGTTGTCCCCAGCGGCAAAAATCTTGATTATTAGGCATGGTTACAGTCCGTTTAACTAAAGAGTAAAATTTGATAAGCAATAAATATAGCAACCAATATAGCACCTTCAATGCGCGTAATGGTCCGCTTGCCGAACAATTGCCAACACATGGCAAATAATAAAACGGTTAATCCCAACATAATATACATATCACGACCAGCCGCATTTGCATCAAATACTCCTGGAGAAATAAGTGCTGGCATAGCCAATACAGCAAGTATGTTAAATATGTTTGAACCCACAATATTACCCAGGGCTAAATCATGTTCGTTATTTTTGATACTGGCAACACAGGCTGCAAGCTCAGGTAGACTCGTACCAATAGCAATAATAGTTAAGCCTATCACTAAATCTGATATGCCAAAGTAACGGGCGATATCACTAGCACCCTCGACCACAAAATTTGATGAGACTGGTAAAAGTACCATACCAATGATAATCCACAGTACGGCAGCTTTATTACTGACACCTTCTGGCACTTCATCTTGCGCTTCATCGACCAAACGATCATCTTTATTGCGATCATTTAAGGTTAGCCAACATAAACCACCAATAGTGACGAAAAATAAAGTGAGTAAAATAGCACCTTCAGCCAGGGTTAATACTTGGTCAAATAGCATGTATCCCGCTATCGCTGAGACGACAAGTAAAATAGGTAATTCACGGTTAAGTAATTGAGAATGAACAACTAAAGGTTTTAATAAAACGGTAACGCCAAGGACTAAAGCGATGTTCGTAATATTAGATCCTAGTGCATTACCGATGGCGGTGTTGCCGACGCCATCAAGAGAGGCAGTTACTGCAACCATTATCTCAGGGGCAGATGAGCCCATTGCGACAATCGTTAGGCCGATAATAAGTGGCGGTAGTCCGAAATTCCTAGCTATAGCTGCTGAGCCATAGACGAATTTGTCGGCGCTCCAAATTAAGCCGATTAGGCCTGCTAGAAGTACTGCGATGCTAAAAATCATTGATGCAAGTCTATATTGTTATCTAAAAGGGTAATTGTCGCTATTTCGCCAGCAAAAAGAAAGCAAAAATGCATTTTATAGTAAGACGCTAAGTAAATAGCGAGAGATTTTTCTGAAAATTAAGATATTATAGCGCTAACTAATTGGTATGCTTGTTTTAAAGGAAACCGTGCGTGCTTGCAATCTAGTCTTGGGATAAAAGATCTAAATAGTAGGCATTGGGCAGCTAATGACAAGTTTTGGTCACACTTATATGAATTAAATTCAATTTGCTGGGTCAATAGAGAGAATTTGTTAGTTTGTTGGTCATTATTAGATATAATAATTGGCCTGTTTATTGCGCTGCCATGGCAACGCAACAATGTGAAAGGATTAGTTCATTGATTTCATCTGATAATATTATCGAGATATCTAACTTGCATTTTAGCAGGGAAGAACGAGCGATATATCAAGATATTAATTTAAAGGTGCCACGTGGCAAAGTGACCGCGATTATGGGGCCTAGTGGCATCGGAAAAACGACATTACTGCGTTTAATTGGCGGGCAATTGAAACCTTCCTCAGGTGCCATCGAGTTTGATGGCGATGATATAACGCAATGTAATCGCAAGCAGCTTTATAAAGTACGCCGTAAAATGGGCATGTTATTTCAATCCGGTGCGTTATTTACTGAAATGAGCGTGTTTGACAATATTGCCTTCCCGATTCGCGAGCACACCGACCTAAGCGAATCAATTATTCGAAAAATAGTGTTGATGAAGCTGGAGGCTGTTGGCCTGCGGGGAGCCGCCAAATTGTTTCCATCAGAGCTGTCTGGTGGTATGGCGCGGCGAGCTGCCTTAGCGCGTTCGATTGCATTGGATCCTGAGCTAATCATGTACGATGAACCCTTTGCCGGACAAGATCCCATATCGATGGGCGTTATCGTGCGTTTAATTCGTGAATTAAATGATGCGCTTGGCCTAACCTCTATTGTGGTTTCTCATGATGTAGAGGAAGTGCTGAGTATTGCCGATTATGTTTATATCGTTGCAAATAAAACAGTTATTGCCCATGGCACGCCAGAACAACTGCGCCATGAGTCATCGGAACAAGTAATACAATTTATGCAAGGTAAGCCTGATGGTCCGGTTCCCTTTCATTTTCCAAGTGATGACTACAAGAAGGACATCTTCAATAATGCTTGATAAGCGATTACAAAGCCTTGGTCGCCATGGGGTAGACTTTATCACTGGAGCGGGGCGCGCTGGTGCCTTACTTATTGGTGCATTAAAACCTGCCGGGCGAGGCCTTAAACTACTGCCGCTGTTAATAAAGCAGCTTTATATCGTTGGTGTGCAGTCTTTAATTATTATTGTGGTATCAGGCCTATTCATTGGCATGGTGCTTTCATTACAAGGCTATACTATTCTAGTGGGCTATGGGGCCGAGCAGAGCTTAGGGCAAATGGTTGCACTCTCCTTGCTCAGAGAGCTGGGGCCTGTGGTTTCAGCGTTATTATTTGCCGGGCGTGCGGGCTCTGCGCTTACTGCAGAAATAGGCTTAATGAAGTCTAATGAACAACTTAGCTCCCTGGAAATGATGGCAATTGATCCACTTCACCAAGTGATCGCGCCGCGTTTTTGGGCCGGAATTATTAGCTTACCTTTATTATCAGCAATTTTTTCTACGGTTGGTATCCTAGGGGGACACTTAGTTGGGGTCGATTGGCTCGGTGTTGATACTGGTGCTTTTTGGTCTGTGATGCAGGCATCGGTAGAATGGCAAGAGGATATTGTTAATGGCGGCATTAAAAGCTTGGTTTTTGCTGTTGTTGTTACGTGGATAGCGCTTCATAAAGGCTATGATGCTGTGCCGACTTCTGAGGGGATCAGCAAAGCAACCACTTCTACAGTGGTGCAGTCAAGTTTAGCTATTTTAGGATTAGATTTCGTATTAACCGCGCTAATGTTTGGTTAATTCGACCTTATAACGTTCATTAATGATTAAGTTCATTATGGTATTTTATTCATGCAATCGCATGTGGGTGTAGAGTAAATGATAAGTAAAAGAATTGAATTAATGGTTGGGTTATTCCTGCTTGCTGGAATCAGTGCCATTTTAGTGTTGGGAATTAAAGTCGCGGACAGTCAATTAGGGGGCAATAGCGCGAGCTATCAGCTAACCGCTAAGTTTGACAATATCGGTGGACTGAAAGTGCGTTCTGCAATTAAAGTTGGCGGAGTTGTTGTGGGGCGAGTATCTAGTATTAGTCTAGATGAAGACTTTAGCCCAAACGTCACCATGGATATCGATACCCAGTATAATCAGTTTCCTGATTCGAGCTCCGTTGCGATCTTAACTTCTGGTTTATTAGGTGAGCAGTTTATTGGCTTAACACCGGGGTTTGTTGATGAAGAGACTGAACTGTTAACAAACGGTGATGCGATTGAAGATACGCGTTCAGCGATGGTATTAGAAGACCTAATCGGACAGTTCTTATATGGCAGTAATGATGACTAAAGAGGGAATCACAATGAAATTTTTACTTCAATTTATTTTAGCTGCTAGTGCGTTTATATTTAGCCTTTCAACTGCTAATGCATCTGATTCGTCAGTAGATAAAAAAGATCCGTATGTGCTAATTGAGCAAGTTAGTGAGCAAACGTTTGAACGTTTTCGCCAGGATCGACCTCTGATTGAAAAAGACATTAATCATTTGAAGGTCATTGTCGCGCAAGAATTAATACCGTACATTCATCACAGATATGCTGCAGCGAAGGTACTGGGAAAGAATAGAAAAAAACTAAGTAAAGAAAAATTTGCTCAGTTCAGTGAGATTTTTCGTGATTACCTCATTTTCACTTATGCTAATGTGTTTACACTCTATGACCATCAAAAAGTGGTTTACTCAAACCCTAAGAAACCAGGTAAAAGCCGCATTGCCTCGGTAAGGGTTTCTATTATTGATGATAACCGTCCACCAATCAAAATTGACTTTAAATTGATAAAAAGCAAAAAAAGTGGTGACTGGAGTGCATTTGATATGAGCGCTGAAGGTATCAGTATGGTTGCAAGTAAGCAAAAAGAATTTAACGCCATTATCCGTAAGCACGGCATTGACTATCTGATGGAGCAATTAGCAACAAAATCGGCTCAGTCAGTTGAGAAAAAGGTGGTTAAATAGTGGCTACTTGGCAAGAAGTATCACAAAACACAGTTGAATTAAGTGGTGAGCTTTCTCGACATAGTGTTCAATCATTGATACCAGTTGTTGCGCGGCTTAAAGGTTATGAGCAACTTAGCGTTGAATTATCAAAGCTTTCACATGTAGATAGTGCGGGGTTAGCTTTCTTGATTGAGCTGCAGGAGAGAGCGAGTAAATTAAAGCTGTGCCTGAACTTCGTTGGTTCAACTGCCGCGCTTGATAAATTAATTGCCCTTTACAATGCCGATTCATTATTAGCACCAGTTAAAAATTAGCAATAATAATTCGTCAACATCAACTATTTTCAAAAAGTACATAGGAATTCCCATGGAAACTGAACAAATTAAACAAATTATTTCTGAGCAATTAACACTTGATGAACTACATGTAAGTGGCGAGAACGGTCATTTTCAAGTGATCGCGGTATCAGAAATGTTTGACGGCATGAGCCGAGTAAAACAGCAACAAACTATTTATGCACCATTAAAGGAAGTCATTGCATCAGGCGAAGTTCATGCCGTGTCAATTAAAGCCTTCACACCATCTAAATGGCAACGTGAACAGTTGCTAAATCCAATCGGTTAGGGCATTTTTGTGCAAAAATTAAAAATAACAGCGGTTAATAAACTTGCTGGTGATGTGACCATTTCTGGAGCAAAGAACGCTGCATTACCTATTCTAATGGCGACTATTTTGGCTCAGGGTAATACCGTTATTACTAATGTGCCTGAGCTAAATGATATCAAAACAACTGGAAAAGTATTGGAAAGCCTGGGGGCTTCAGTCGACTTTGCCAATAATCAGTTCAATGTTAATACCTGTAGTATTAACGAGTTTTGTGCCCCATATGATTTAGTTAAGACCATGCGAGCATCTATCCTTGTATTAGGACCTCTGTTGGCTCGCTTTGGCCAAGCGGATGTGTCGCTTCCTGGCGGCTGCGCAATCGGTGCAAGACCAGTGAATCTTCACCTGCAAGGCTTGAAGCAAATGGGGGCTGATATCAGCGTTGACAATGGCTATATTAAAGCGCGCGTAGATGGTCGATTGCAAGGTGCTACTATCTTTATGGATATGGTTAGCGTTGGTGCTACAGAAAACCTAATGATGGCGGCAGCATTGGCCGAAGGAGTTACCACGCTGGAAAACGCTGCGCGTGAACCTGAGATTGTTGACTTAGCGAACTACCTAATTGCAATGGGAGCGAAAGTGTCAGGTGCCGGTACCGATACGGTCGTTATTACAGGTGTTGAATCATTGTCTGCGACAAGTTATGCAGTAATGCCAGATCGTATTGAAACAGGTACCTTCTTAGTTGCTGCTGCAATTACCCGTGGCAACATCCGTTGCTTGAAGGCGGATTCGCGTGCACTTGAACCTGTGCTGAGCAAGCTAGAAGAGGCCGGCGCAGTAATTGAAACTGGCGAAGATTGGATAAGCTTAGACATGCAAGGTAAGCAACCGAAAGCAGTCAATATCAAAACGGCTCCACACCCAGCCTTTCCGACCGATATGCAAGCACAGTTTTGTGTATTAAATACATTGGCTACGGGTAGTGGCAATGTTATTGAGACGATCTTTGAAAATCGCTTTATGCACGTTCCAGAATTGCAACGTATGGGAGCAATGATCGAATTAGAAGGCCATACAGCAATGATCAAAGGCTGTGAACGCTTAAACGGTGCACAAGTGATGGCTACCGATCTTCGTGCTTCTGCTAGTTTAGTAATTGCTGGATTGGTTGCTGACGGTGAAACAATTGTTGACCGAATTTATCATATTGATCGCGGATATGAGCATATCGAGAAAAAACTCAATAGCCTTGGTGCCACGATAGAGCGCCTAGACGCTTAATTTTCGAAAGGGGCCGAGATAATAGCATTGGTGCTATCTCGGCCTTTACTTTGGTTAATTCAACCTTAACTCGTCAGTAACCATATCTAGTACAAGCTGCTTACCACCCCTAACGACAGTTAAACTTATGGCGTTACCCGGTTTAGTTCCTGCAATGTGATGACGAAGTTCCTCAATTGAATTGAAAGGCTTTTGATTGACTGCAACAATAATATCATCCAAAAGTAATCCCGCTTGATAAGCCGCACCTTCAGCCGCTATTGCTGTCACCAGTAAAGCGCTACTTTGTAGGCCAAGTGACATTGCCTTCACGCTGTTGATATTTATGCCTTCACCGTCAAACCCTAATGAACCACGAGAAACACGGCCTTCAGTAATTATTTCCTTCATGACCGTGTAAGCTAGCTTTATTGGAATCGCAAAGCTTATGCCATTGGTATTGCCATTGTTAATTGAATTAAAGCTAGCGGCGTTAATACCAATTAAATCGCCACGGGAATTGATTAATGCGCCGCCAGAATTGCCATCGTTGATCGCTGCATCGGTTTGGATAAGATCTAAAAAGCTAGATGAACTCAGCCCTGCTTTACGGCCTGTCGCACTGACAATCCCTTGGGTAATGGTTTGTCCTAAATTATAGGG